>JAFGMN010000100.1 GCA_016927515.1 candidate division CSSED10-310 bacterium
ATCGGACCGTACAAGGGCGGTCTGCGTTTTCACCCGAGCGTTAACCTCAGCATCCTTAAATTCCTCGCTTTCGAACAAGTGTTTAAAAACTCGTTGACCACACTGCCGATGGGTGGTGGCAAGGGTGGTTCGGATTTTGATCCTAAAGGCAAAAGCGATGCAGAAGTGATGCGTTTCTGTCAAAGCTTCATGATGGAGTTGTTCCGTCATATCGGTCCCGACACCGATGTTCCCGCTGGCGATATCGGCGTGGGCGGCCGTGAAATCGGTTATTTATTCGGAATGTACAAACGGCTGCGCAACGAGTTCACCGGTGTTCTGACCGGAAAAGGACTCAACTGGGGCGGCAGCCTGATTCGACCGGAAGCCACCGGCTACGGCCAGGTGTATTTCGCTGAAGAAATGCTGAAAACTCGCGGAAAATCACTGAAAGGCCTCACTTGCCTCGTGTCGGGTTCCGGCAACGTCGCGCAATACTGCACTGAAAAAGTGCTCCATCTTGGCGGAAAAGTCCTTACGCTATCCGATTCCTCCGGCTATATCTACGACGAAGAAGGTATCACCAGTGAAAAACTGGCCTACGTCATGGAGTTGAAGAACGTTAAACGCGGACGGATGAGCGAATATGTCGACAAGTATCCGCGCGCCGTGTATACGCCGGTCGATCCGAGTATGGATCACAACCCGCTCTGGAATCACAAGGCCGATGTCGCTCTGCCCAGTGCCACACAGAACGAAATCAACGGCAAGGATGCCCAGAACCTGGTCAAGAACGGTGTTTTCTGTGTGTCTGAAGGTGCAAACATGCCAACCACCGCAGAGGGTGTGGACATTTTCCTCGAACACAAACTCTTGTACGGACCCGGCAAAGCAGCCAATGCCGGCGGCGTCGCCACCTCCGGACTGGAAATGAGCCAGAACAGTATGCGTTTTTCTTGGTCCCGGGAAGAAGTCGATCAGAAACTTCACACAATCATGGTCAACATTCATAAAGCCTGTCTACGGGCTTCCGAAGAATTCGGCATGAAGGGCAATTACGTAGCCGGTGCCAATATCGCCGGTTTCATGAAAGTCGCCGATGCCATGATCGATCACGGAATCGTCTGATAGCCAGCACACGCATCGCGTTCAGTCCCGACATTCTTTCTATCCTTGTTTTTCTAGCACCCGCCATCGCGGGTGCTTTTTTTTTGCGCATCAATCGCAAAATGATTAAAGATAATTATAGACAGGATGGAAGGAGGAAAAGCATGGTGCGTTACTGTAAATTGGCAGTTGGCATTCTTTTAATCATGGGTCCGGTACTGGAGCGGATGGGAGCGGAATCTCCCGACCCGAAATCGCCGGCGGGCGAGTGCATGACGTGTCACAAGGAAAAATCTCCCGGTCTCTATCGTCAATGGTTTTCTTCCTCCCACGCCCGTCACGGTGTCACCTGCATCGATTGTCACGCGGCTTCCCAGGAGGACCCCGATGCGTATCAACACTTTGATGCATGGATATCAACACTTGTCACACCGAAAGATTGCAGTGCATGCCATGAAAGAGAGTTCAGGGAGGTGGCCGGATCGCATCACGCTCGTGCCGGGCAGATTTTGAAATCAGCCGATGCCTACCTGGCCCATGTCACTGCAGGGCATCCAGCAGCGATCCAGGGTTGCGAAAGCTGCCATGGCGCTCCGCTGAAGATCGATCCGGACGCACCCAATAAGCTATCCCCTCTGACCTGGCCCAACTCCGGTATCGGCCGGATCAATCCCGACGGTTCGGAAGGTTCCTGCAATGCATGCCACCCGCGGCATACCTTTGCCATCGCCCAGGCAAGACAACCCGAATCCTGCAGCAAATGTCATCTCGGTCCGGATCATCCGCAAAAAGAAGTCTATGAAGAATCCAAACACGGCAACACGTATTATACCCATCTCGCTAAAATGAACCTCGACTCCTTCAAATGGGTTGTCGGAGAAGATTATTTTGCCGCACCGACCTGTGCAACATGCCACATGTCAGCAACAGCCACACAAACCGTCAGCCATGATGTCGGAAACCGCCTGACCTGGAACTTGCGGCCTCCGCTTTCCACACGGCAAAAGGATTGGCAGACCAAAGGATCTCGAATGAAGGATGTTTGCAGCGCATGCCATGGCTCGACGTTCGTTACGGGCCATTATCACCAGTATGATGCTTCCGTCCGGCTGTACAATGAAAAATTCGCTAAACCCGCCACGGAATTGATGACCTTGATCCGATCAAAGAATCTGCTGAAATCCCCGGCGGAGTTCGGAAACACGGTTGAATGGGTATATTGGGAACTGTGGCACCACGAAGGCCGTCGCGCACGGCATGGTGCATCCATGATGGGACCTGACTACACCTGGTGGCATGGCTTTTATGATATCGCTCAGCACTTTTACTTCAAGTTGATACCGGAAGCTCGGAAACTGAACGATCCTGATGTAAACACCTGGATTGATACGTTGTTAAAAGATGATCCGATGCATCGGTGGCTCAATCAGCCGGCAGCGGATCTGAAAGCGGCGATTCAATCCGGAGAACTGCAAACGATCTATAGCGACCTGTTTAAGGCTGAATAATCACGATGGTGAATCTATATCTGCATTTCATCCGCCGTGTATCGATCAACTGGATCGGTCGGTTGGGTGTCATTCTGACGACCTCATCGTTCATTACGTTCGTGTGCCTGGAGATACTCCGTCTTGGCGGCATCATGACCAACGCCTACATCGGACTGATCACCTATCTGACGTTCCCGACCCTGTTCATTGCAGGATTGCTGTTGATCCCTCTGGCTTGGTGGATTCAGAAACGCCGGGAACATCGGTCAATCCAGGAACTGGCCGGTGAACGGTTTGATGCTGACGATCTCGTTCCGCGTCCGATGGGATCACGTCTTGTTTTAACCATCAGCGGACTGACATTCATCAACATTGTTTTCATGACCGGCGCCAGCTTCAGGACACTTCAGTTTATGGATTCAGCCACATTCTGTGGTACGGCCTGCCATCGTGTCATGAATCCGGAATGGACCACCTACCAGGTGTCTCCGCACGCACGCGTAAAATGTGTGGAATGCCATGTCGGCGAAGGAATCGAAGCACTGATCGACTCAAAACTCAGCGGTGCTCGACAGATGCTGATGCTGATTTTCGACGCTTATAACCGACCCATCCACACACCGGTTAAAGAACTGCGACCGGCCCGTGAAACCTGTGAGAAATGCCATTGGCCCGAAAAGTTTTACGGTCGACGGATGGACGTCTTTGAGCACTTTCGCCCGGATGAAACATCAACTCCTTTCTATACCACTCTGAACCTGAAAATAGATACCGGACGGGAGGCGAACCATTCCGGGATTCACTGGCATATCGCCGCAGTAAACGAGGTCCGATACACATCAGTCGATGACGAACGGAAGACGATGATTTGGGTGGATGTCCGCCGCCCGGACGGATCGTATCATCGGTACACGAACCGTCATGTGGTGATGAACCATAGTGGTATGCAAACACCGCTTTCCGGTCGATCCACAGATGTCCGGGTCATGGATTGTGTCGACTGCCACAATCGGGCCACCCATATCTACGAAGATCCTGAAAATGCTGTCGACCGGCGTCTCGCTTTGGAACAGGTAGACCGGACTCTGCCTTACATCAAGCGGGAAATGCTCCACGCCCTCACGATCAATTACTCCGATAACGAAACTGCCCGGAAAGGAATCGAAAACCATATCCACGGTTTTTACCGAAATAGCTATCCGCATTTAATCGAATCCCAATTGCCGGCCATCGACGAGGCCGTCCGGGTCGCTCGAGAAATTTATGACACCCATGTGCATCATACAATGGATCTGACGTGGAATACTTATCCGTCATTCAACCATCATCAACGAAATACCGGGTGCTTCCGGTGCCACAACGAGAATGTGATCGATAGCGGCGGGAATGCCATCGCATTCGATTGTACGGCATGCCATTCGATCCTTGCCTATGAATCCGAAACACCGTTGCATTTCGTGGGTGAACCGGATCCGAAGGATCCCGAATTTCCTATGCACCGCATGCTGCGCGACGAATTCCTCGGACTATTGTAATTCCGTCGGCCAGCCTGAAAACACACTGGGAGACGTCACTTTTAGGCTGATCCCATCGGCATCATCGGTGCCCTCCCCGTTTCTTAACCGGAATGAAACTGTTTCGCCGGCATGGTGCAGCGTGAAGCGACCATTGGGTCCCCCGCTGAACGTTCCGGTCCATGTGGTCACCGTCTCTTTTCCTGTGGCCGATAACTTCTCTCGGATCGTCAATACCGCTCGCTCATTTCCGGGAACCTGTGCTCCCACATTGACAAATGCCAGGTGAATCGTGGTTGTCACCGTCGCAATCTGCCCATTATGCGATATCTCGAAACTGTTACTCCCCGTCGCCACTGCCGGCTGTGGCGTTACATAATCGCTGATATCGATGTCCGACCCCCGACGCGATGATTCAATCTCCCCTTCTTCTTCTTCATCACCGCCACGATCTTCCCCTTCGCCACCCTCTTCCTCACCGGCTGCCTCCGCCTGGGCCGCCGTCGTTCTGCCTGTCCGCTGGTACGTCGCACCCATCGCTTCCCGCCGCGCATCCATATACTCCGCTCGACCGAAATCACTGCCCGTTTCATGCCCCAACGCGTTATACCACGTGGCGTGCCGGTAGGTTTCACCGGACTCGGGATCTGTCCACGTCGTTTCCCGCATCGCTCCCCCCCGTTCATCGGTATATGTCGAAACATCCGCATCATCCGGGATATCATACGTCTCCCGTGCTTTCCGAGTATCCTCCGCCATCTGCCGTTCACGCTCGGACGGTGGAAGATTCCGGTTCTGCTCCTTAATCGCATCATAACCATCAAAAACAAACTGAATGAAGGCCTCCGAACCCTTGCTGGCGGCATACCCGATGACAAAAGCCGGAATCGCTCCCCCCCCACTGCCGAGAATCGCCGTTACAGCCAACGCACCGGCCTTGTTCCCGGCCAGCATCTTTGTCAATTCACGGCCCGCCAATACCGCTGCGTCGTATGAATTCCCCCCTTTTCCCTTGTTGTATTCATCAGTAACCTTTACCGTCCGGCTCAGAAAATCAAAAATCTCAGCACCTTTACCCAATCGATACAGTCCCGGATTCTGCGGCGCTGTATCATCGATGTTTCGAAGTGCATTTTTCAGGGCACCACCAAAATCATTGTCACTATCGCGCAAAATTTCCATTCCGGAATCGATCATCCCATTCACCGACTTCGTGTTTCCTGCCCGGTTCTTGCGCATGGTCCGAAAGTAATCGTTCATCGCTGCGAAATTTTCCGGAGACGGATCTCGGAAATAGTCGGGAATACCCGAGTACCGTGTTGCTGCAGACGGTTCCGCCGCCAGTACTGGAACCTGTATCCATGCCACGATACACATCAAGACGACGACCATGACACATGCCGTGTTCCATCGCGAGGATCGTTTCATCATTCCATTCCTTTCGCACCGGTTGAAGAAACCAATCCCACCGAGCTGATGGAGGGATTCTCCGCTTTAGTGATACAGACGGTGATGTAGTATCCGGGGACATCGGGTGTACCCATCACGATTCCGATCATCGATCGTCCCGGCATCATGTACATCGGCACCAGATGGCTCCGCCAATCCAAAGGCAATCCCGTAAGCACATCGCTTCGAACGGGATTTCCCACGGGAAGCAGCGGTTCCAGTTTCTCTTTTCTCGCGATCAACGCAAGCCGGAATGAGTTGAGACATTGTCTGACCGGTTTCAGTTCATGACTCTGGAGAGCGACCAGCAGTTCCATCTGCAGGCGGCATTGATTGAAAAGGGTCTCGATCCATTCCGGGGAAGCCGCACCTGGCATTTCCACCCCTCCTGCCTGTTGGGGAGGAAACCGGTTCTCGAACGTGCGGGTAAAAGATCGGATGTGCCTGCTCAGCGCAGCGTAGGGATCGATGGGGTCCATAAGCCAGCGCGGCGCGTGCGACTGCCCGGGATCCAGGGAGGTTCTGAATTCACCCGTGATTATCGTTGCGGCATTGATCCCGATGGTTCGATCCGGCCGAAGAGTCCATCGCACACAGACCGCTGCATCGTACAATGGATGGTAGTAACAGGTCACCGGATGATCCTGTGCCGGAGAACTCGTCAGGATATAACACCCGCCGAAAAGTAGACTCCATGCATCGGCATTGTCTTTAAACACTTTTCGGTCGAGCATGAATGCGAAAGCGGTTTCCGCCTGGATGTGTTCCACTGCCGCGGCAAAACCAGCTGCCGCCTGTTCTCGAAAAGCGATCGATACAGCTGTCAATCCGTCTGCTGTGAACGGGGCCGAAGATGACGACGCGGCCATCGGAGGTCGGTTCGATGGGATACTGATTCCCGTCAATAATCTCCGGATATGATCCGGAATCCGGGATTTCGTGCCGAGCTGTACCCCGACAATACTCCAAATCCGGCTTTCAACCGGAAGATTGAGCGTATACAGCGTATCGCCATCGCCATCGATACTGAATGCGACTTCAACATCGATTCCTGCGATGGACATTGTCTCAAATGTCGCGCGAGGGTATTCCTCGAGATACAGTTTTCGAAAAACGGAAAGGAAAGCATCTCGTTCAGCTTCGTTTTCAACGGTCTGCGGCTCATAAATAAAAATAAACCGTGCATCGGCATCTTCATATCCACCCGGTGGGCAATGATAGAAAACCCACCCCTCCGACTCCCGCTCTTCCTCCGGAACACCTCGAATCCAGCCATCCAGTTTCAGAGTCAATCCCGTTGCCGTTTCGAAATCACCTGCGCATACCGTTCCGGCCAACCCCACAACACAAAGACCCCACAGCAGCCACTGACCGATCCGGTCAACCGGTTTGCTCAAAACGTTCATGCCTCGCTCCTTTCCCAAACAAACGGCGGTCGTTTGTAAAACAGACGCCAAACACATCGGTTGCGGTCATCACACACTGACCCTCCCGCATCGCCGGAATGCCTATTCCAGCCGTCACGTCCCCGGCGGCAATAATCCACTCATAAAATTTCAACCGCTTGATACCCGGAATCCCAAATCCATACCCCAGATCAATCCCCCGATCCCGGCAAAATGCTCGAAACCGCTCGGTATCGTCGTTTTTTAAATTCGGTAAAAAAGACTGCTCATCCACCAGGATATATGCCGTTTCCTTCAGTGGTATGCGACACGTTCCGGTTTCATCGGTAATGGTTAGATACTGATGATCACAGGAACCCAGGAAAAGCGTATGCCACGTGTTTCGGTCGATTCCACTCGGTTCGGAAACCTGAACACGCCAGAATACACATTCTCTTCCGGACAGAGGAGCCACAATACAGGCTCCATCGATGGAATTGGCTCTACCGACAATTTTGCCAGGCAGCCCATCATGAAAATGGGCGATGGGGGTAACCGGTAACCGGTTAAAACGTCTGCGATTCCGGCCTTCCCGCGTAAACAGGTAATAGGCCATAATGGATCCGCCGACAAGCAGAACAATTCCTCCGATGATAATTAATATAAACCACATGGTTGATTCCCCGGTGTCGTCGTATCATTTCATCGATTCCGGATCATTGTCAACGACGGGTTCCCTCGTTTCTAGCACTGTGGTATAATTGAAGCCGGTTTTGCTTTCGATTGCGAACCGCTGATCGGATGTCATTGGTTTTCCGTTGAAGGAGCGTGTCCATGATCTTCCGAAACATTTATTGGATATTCTGGCTTCATCTGCTGCTGAACAGCATGATTCCCTGCAGTTCCGCCCGTGCAGAACCGCTGTTCACCGTCGTTGCATCGACAACTCAGATCGCCGACCTGGCCCGGGAAATCGCCGGTGACCGCTGCCGGGTTATCAGCATCCTCGGACCCGGAATCAACCCGCATGGATACATGCCGGTACCCAATGACGGCAAAACCGTAGCAAGCGCTGATCTGTGCCTTCAGAACGGCTTGCACCTCGAAGGAAAAAACTGGATGGCCACCCTGGTCCGGGACAACGGAAACCGACCGATCATCACGTGCTCGGACGGAATCATCCCGTTGCATCTGGATTATGACGGCACGGTCGTTGATGATCCTCATGCCTGGTTCGATCCGCGGAATGCCGCTATCTATGTAAACAACATCCTCAAAGGTCTCATCGTTATGGATCCGGAAGGCGCCAGCCAATACACCGCCCGTGCTTCCCTTTATCTGAATCAACTCCGCGTCCTCGATGCATGGATCACCGAGCAGTTCCATCAGATTCCTCCGGAAAAACGTATTCTGGTGACAAGTCATGATGCATTCAATTATTTTGCGGCCCGGTTCGGCCTGACAGTCCGCAGCCCGGTCGGCTGGTCGACGGGTGCTGAGATCGGTGGCGGAATGACGCCGGAACGACGACGGCACGTCGTTGCATCGATTCGGGAGGGTCAGGTTCCGGCGGTTTTCGTGGAAACGACCGTCAATCCGAAGATCATCGAACAAATCGCTCAGGAAGCCGGGGTGCGGATCGGCGGTCACTTGTATTCCGATGCCATGGGCCCGGCCGGTTCCGCCGGAGAACGCTATATTGGGATGATGCGGGAAAACACGTTGACCATCGTGGAGGCGCTCAGTCGGTGATTCGTTTTGTTCTCGCCTGTCTTGTCGCGTGCGGGATGCTCGGTTCCGTGAGCGTGTGTCACTATATGCTGACCCGGTCCCCCGTCACAGAGCCACCCACTTCGATCCAGCCTACGCTGCGCAGCGAATCGGCGCTCCAGACCCCCCACCGAACACCGGATCAACAGGCAGATACAACGGTGTCCCCATCACGGATTCAGCTCCAGAACAATGATGCAGCCAGACGATTTTTTTTGATTCTCACCTCCGGTTTCAATACAGCGCCGGATCCGTTCGCCCTTGGCTCTGATGGATTGACGGAACCCACCCGATTAAGCGCACAGTACGGCGACAAATCGATTATCACCCTGCTGAACGACCTACTCCGTGGAGAATCCATCCGATCCTCCGAATTCGATGTCGCTGATACCGATATTACCCGCGGAACTCTCACTCTGTTCATCCGGGCAACTCCCGCCGAAACAGACGCACGAATACCCTGCCCATTGCGCATTGATCTGATCCGCGCCGATGGTTTTCCCTGTGATACTTACACGCTGTGGACCCCGGGAAATGGCGTTATGCTTACCGGTGAGGCCACTTTAAATCCAGTGCCGGGATCTAACACTGCCGCGCTCGGCTGGGAGTTGGTAAAATGATACTGACCACCGTACCGGCCATCGCCATGGAACACCTGACGGTATCATACGGAGGAAAACCCGTTCTGATTGATATCTCACTCAATATACCACAAGGGATGGTCGTCGGCATCATGGGTCCCAACGGCGCAGGGAAATCGACACTGATCAAATCCATCATGGGTTTTGTCCCCCGGGACTTCGGCACGGTACGCCTGTTCGGGAAAACCGTAGACAACGCCAGGGGACACGTGGCATATGTGCCGCAACGCGGCCAGATCGATTGGCAGTTCCCGGTCACTGTATGGGATGTTGTCATGATGGGCCGGTATCAATATACGCCGTGGTACCGGTCGTTCACCAGTCGTGACCGGCATATCGCCGAGCAAGCGCTGGCGGATGTCCGGATGGATTCATTCCGGAATCGCCAGATCGGTCAACTGAGCGGCGGTCAGCAGCAACGCGTTTTTATGGCTCGGGCGTTAGCCCAGCAGGCAGACATCCTGTTGTTGGACGAACCGTTTGCCGGGGTCGATGCGGCAACAGAGCGGGCGATTTCGGCTCTGCTGACGGCATCGAAAGCGCAGGGAAAAACGGTCTTGGTCGTGCATCACGATCTGGAAACGGCAGCGGAATTCTTTGATCGGATCATCATCGTCAACCGCCGATTGTTCGCCTATGGCACACCTCGTGACGTCTTGAAGGACGATTTACTGGCAGGCGTTTACGGAGGCGCACTGCGGAAAATCAATTGGAACACGGGAGCGGACACGTGATGAACGCATTTTTTGAACCCTGGACGCATGCGTATTTTGTGAAAGCGATGGTTGGCGGGTCTATCATCGCCATCGCATGTGCTGTTTTGGGTTGCTATATCGTTCTAAGGAAAATGGCATTTATCGGCGATGCCATGAGCCATGCGCTGCTGCCGGGTGTCGGGATCGGGTACCTGGTAATGAATGCCCTGATCCCCGGCGGATTCACCGCAGGCGGTCTGCTGCTCGGCGCATTGATCGCCGCTGTCATCACGTCCGTTTCCATCAGCGCACTGAGCCGGATTCAGCGGATCAACGAGGACGCAGCTATCGGTATCGTTTATACGGGCCTGTTCGCATCGGGCGTGGTAATATTGACACGATACCAGCAGCATATCAACATCGATCTCAATCATTTTTTCCAGGGTGATGTGTATGGTATTTCCTGGGAGGACATGTGGTTGAGCGCAGTCATTGGAAGCCTTGTGGTCGGTACCATTATCCTGTTTTACCGCTACTTTACAATTGTCAGTTTCGATCCCATCATGGCCCGATCTATCGGACTCCACGCTGGTTTTATCCACACATCTCTGACGATCATGATTGCGCTTATCTGTGTTGCCGGAATCTCGATGGTTGGTGTTATCATGATCGTGGGTCTCCTGATCACTCCGGCGGCACTGGCATACCTGTTTACGGACCGATTACCGCGAATGATGATCCTGGCTGCCGCGATGGGTGTGTTGTCGGTCATAACCGGTCTCTATTTTTCCGAATGGATCAACGCATCCGGTGGTGGAGCCATCATGTTTGCCGGGTTCGCATTGTTCCTGATCGGACTGATCGTCGCACCGAATCACGGCTTGATCGCGGGTTGGCTTCGTCGGCGTCGGCTTGTTCCGATAACGGATATTGAGGATTTGCTAAAAGCCTTTTATGAAAAACGGGACCTGGAATCTGTTGCGATTCCGGTTTCCCGGCGTCACCGGGCGATTCGGAAGATGACGATGGAAGGTCTTCTCGAGCCAAGGGTGGGCAAGGAGCGTGAACGGATTCTATCCCGCCGGGGATACGATGAAGCGGCGCACATCCTGCGTTCTCATCAGCTTTGGGAACATCACTTTATCGAACAGGGAATGGACCCGCATCGAGCCCATGAAGCCGCTGAAACCCTCGAACATCTCCACGATCGCATGGTGCTGGACCGGTTTGATGATGAACTCGGTCATCCGCAGACAGATACTCATGGTATTCCGATACCGGGGGAGCGTGAAGCGGATTCCGACGAGTATCCGGATTTGACCCTGAGCCTGCTGCGACCCGGCGACCGGGGCCGAGTAACAGGGTATCTTCGAGACAATGCCCGTTGCCTTCCACTCCGGGAACCGTTTCTATTGGAAACCCGTGATGAAACCGGTGACTTCTGGCAAATCATGACGTCAGCCGGTCCAATCCGGCTGAATCATGAACAAGCCGATGCGTTAGTCGTCGAACGCCTGCCAGATACGGATCCGGTTTCCGGAATCAGCGTTTAGAATATGTGTCCCAGACGGACATAGATTGCTTCCTCCCCTGAATCGGCGACACTATATCCGACAAAGAGAGGTCCGAGAAATGAACTGAATCCCAGGAACGCATTGAATGTGTAGATCAGGTCAGCAGGTTCAAAAGCGTTGAAATCATCCGCGGCATTTCCTGCTTCGATGAAGCCACCGGAATAAAGGCCGCTACCCATAACCGCCGGCAGGACTGCAACCCGGCGAAAGTAGCCCAAGCGGACCACGCCGGTCATTTGCCCGGTCAGGGCACCAGGATCAAACGCGGACAGGGAGAAAGGACCTCCCAATTGGGGTTCCAGAAACAGAGGAAGATCTCGGCCAATCTTCGTTTCGGCCATGCAATGAAAAAAAACGGTGTTCATCGCCCAGCGGCCATAGCTTTGATAGAGCAGCGACGCGATCTGGTAGTTACCTTCGCACCCCATCTTTTCCAGATACGCGGTATACTCGGATTTCAGATGGATCCCCCGCGTGGGAAATCCGGGATCGTCGAGTTGATCAATGACAAGTTGTGCCGAGATACCGCCCAGATCGTCCTGCTGGTTGCCTATTAGCAGTTGACCGGTTGTCTGCCGGGAATTGATCCACTCCCTGAAGAAACCGACACGCATTTCACCGTATCGCCCGAGTTCGACACCCAAATCCCACTTCCCGGAGTATTCATCGACACGGTATTCTCCGATTTTTGCCGAATCGAGGTATTGATTGGCCTCGTGTTGACGATATTGAGCCGTCAATGCAGTGAAATAGTTCGTTCGGTATGCCAGTGGTTGATAGAATTCAGCCCGTAACAATCCTTCCCGGCCAACCGTGGCATCCACCCTCAGTTCGGCACCCAGTGTATTGATCCGTGTGTTGGTATACCGGGCGTTCAACGAGTAAAAGCTGTCACCTTCGAAATTGTCCGTCAGCGTCAGGCCCAGCCTCAATGTATCGTTTCCCCACGGTTTTTGCGCTGCATCAATGCATAAACCGGTTTTTCCGTCTCGCTCAACCACCCGGAAATCGATCAGCGTGAATTCGTTGGTCTGATACAACCACTCGAGATCCGTTTTTAAAACATCGATATCGAAGGATCTTCCCGTTTTTGTGCGGAGATTTTCGACGATCCATCGATTGCTGACTCCGGACGCATTGCGCAGCTCCATGAATCCAAGAACGGCTTCCTCCCGCGACAACCCATGACGCCGCTCCGATGTCTCGGTCAGATATCGCGCTCGGGATAATCGGTACGGAACCAAAATCTCGCTGACCGTCTCCGCCGCATCAACGCCACAGGCGATAATCTCGGGTGCCAGCTCAAAATCCGCTCCAGTAAACTCGTGCAGTACCGGGCTAATGACAATATCGGCATTCGTGATTTCCCTGCTGACATTCTCGTGGATCATCAGATCCATGACCTGTTTTGTCACAGCCGTTAACGATGCCAGTTTGTCCCTGCCGGACAGATCAGCACCCACATCGACCGCAATGATAATGTCTGCGCCCATGTCACGGACAGCCTGCACCGGAACGTTGCTGACCAAACCGCCGTCAACGAGTAAGCGATCCTCAATGCAAACAGGTTGGATAATTCCTGGTATCGCGAAACTGGCGTGAATGGCCTCCGCCAGGTTTCCCCGGGACAACACAACGATTTCACCGGTTTCAATATCCGTAGCCATGGCACGGAACGGAATCATTAAATCGTCGAAGGATGCAATGCCTTCAGTATGAAGTGTAAGGGTCTGAAGCTTGAATCTGATTTTCTGACCGGTGAGCAACCCGCCGGGTATCATCAATTTCCAGCCCTTAATACCGACTTCGAAAGGAAACAGATCGGCAGAAACATCCTCTTTACGACGGAACGACAGGTTCCTGTATTGCGGTGTATCGTCGAACATGTCACCCCAGTCCATTGCAGTCAATTCCCGCTCGATGTCATCGGGCGAGTAGCCGGCGGCATACAGTCCGCCGACAATGGCCCCCATGCTCGTCCCGGCGATGCAATCAATCGGAATCCGATTGGCTTCGAGAACGCGCAACACGCCGATGTGCGCGGCCCCGCGTGCACCGCCGCCGCCGAGAGCCAAACCGATCCGGGGACGGGCCGAAACAGGCGATTCAATGACCAGGTAGCAAAGAAATAGAACGAAGCAGATGGCAGGAAAACGCGAACCCGCTTTCAAATGCCGCATACATCAGTGCTTTCGCCTCATGTGCCCCATCCATCGGTATATCATTTTCGCGATGGTGAATTGGGGATGATGGAGTCCTGGAACCGGTGCCAGTTCGGAAATATCGAAACCCACCAGATTCCGGCGCTGTGTCAGACCCTCAATGAAACGATCCACCTGACTCCATGTCAGGCCACCGGGTTCGGGTGTGCCTGTCGCGGGAATCACTGCCGGATCAAAGACATCGCAGTCAAACGTGATGTAAACGTCCATCGTGCAGAGGTCAACGATCGGCGTGATCCAGTCCTGGCCGGCAGCATCGGCTGCATGCACGGCATGTGCATAGAGCACCGGCAGCTTGAGATCATCGGCTCGTTCCCGCTCCTCCGCTGCCTGGCTTCGAATCCCGACCTGCACAAGACGAGGGGTAAATTCCAGTATTCGGGCCATGGCACAGGCATGATTCCAAGGATCATCCAGGTAGGATTCACGCAAATCGCTGTGGGCATCGAACTGAATCACCGTCACAGGTTGCCATCGCCGACAATGAGCTTTTACCGCTCCGACAATGCTTGTGTGTTCCCCGCCCACCGTGATCACCGTTTTACCCGCATCAATCCAACGCGATACAACAGCATCCAACGCGCTGCAGACGGATTCCGAAGACTCAGCGATAACCGGCTCATCCGTTACGACACCCCGCGTCTCCCGGAACGTTTCCCAACCGATATCGCAATCAAATAATTCGACCTCACATGAAGCCTGCACGATCGATCGCGGACCCTCGGCCGATCCCGCACCAAATGTGGACGTCCGCTCAAACGGAACGGGAACAATCACGACTTCCGATCGGTCCGGATCGGTGTGCTCCGATTCAAGACCAAGAAACGACGGCCATTGATGGAAATTTGACCCAACCATGAGAATCACTCCTGGGCTTCGTGATCCAGGGTTTCAAACACCGCTTTCATCAACAGAGGCCACACCGCCGTGGCATCAGCGAAAACTTCCGCAAACCGCCCGCCCTCTTCCGGAGACAGAAATTTCCCCCAGCTCACGCCTTCCTTGTATGTGCAGCCGGAGAGACCTCCCCAGTGCACCGGTTCAGGACAAATGCGAATACCATATTGGAATCGCGGGGCTCGGAGATTCAAGTCCAGGCGATGGGCGGTGATATCGTAATACGGAGCGACCTGTTGTGCCCAGTTCCGGGGTACCCCGCCACCGATGGTGAGTATTCCGAGCTTCCCGGCCGTGCCAATCAGCCGGGCATACTCCTGAAGATCGAGAAAGGGATTGAACGAGGGGATCGCCCGGTACAACTGATCGGTATCGAGGGGATCGCGAATGTCGGCCAGGACTTTTCGCACCGCCCAGAGCGAAAAATCCAGGCCCATTTCACTGTCTGTAAACGCCGGAATGAACACCGGGACCTGCTTGTTCCAGGCCGAACGAAGAATCCCGGGGCCCTGATTCAACGCTTCCAGGCGCTGGCCCACTGCCCGGCAAAACCGGGCCGAAGACCAGACGCCGCTTTCCGGCTCAGCGTGGTCCAGGACATCCCGGACCACGACTTCAACATCATTGAGATTCGCCTCCATCTCCAGAGTATCGTAGACCCGATTGTAACCCTTTTGAAACAATTCGGTGTCGTCCGCATCGGGAGATGTGGCATAGTGTGTCAGACCGATGGATTCAGTGAGACCATGAGCCATGAGCGCGCCGGTGGCAACGATTGCCTGGACCAGTCCGCGATCGATCATCTCGCAGATCATCAACCCTTGCTTTGCAATGGTCATGGCGCCCGAAAGCGTCAATACCTTAAAGCAATTGGAATCCCGGGCCATTTCCATGAAGATTTCGTAGGCATTGCCGATCTGCCTTCCGGCGAACGACGTTTTCTGCATGGCTATCATCAGGTCGGTAAACGACCGGACCCGGTTCAGGTCAAGGCTTTCCAATGGCCGCAATCCGTCATCGCGGCCGTCATGCAACCGGCGCGGTGTCATCACGTGGTCCTTCCCGCCAATATCAGGCGATACGTTTCATCATGGACACAGGTTGAAACTGCTCAATCATGTCATGCTCTTCGGTAAACCGTTCGACTTCGGACACCGTGACATCACCCAAGTCGAGTTCTTCACGGATGTATTTCAATACATCGCGAGGATTTGTCTTACCACACGTGAAGACATCCATCGCCATCAGTCCGAGGTCCGCATAACAGTGTGCGGAGCAGTGACTCTCATCCAGCATGACAATTGCGGTGAATCCCGGAGGGGAATCATACCCGAATTTGTAACGCATTTGAGAGATTACAGTGGATCCGGCCTTTGTGGCCGCGCGAGCCATGACATCAAGAACGAGTTTGTCATTGAGAAGCAGCTCGCGGGAGACATTACGACAATCGATCAGTAGGTGTTTTCCCTTTGCCAACTCATAAAACCTCCTCTTAAACGTTTACACCAATACCGCCTTTTATTGTCTCCTTGCCTAAGGGAGGATTTGGTATTAGGCGGCGGTAACCACTGCTTGTGGTGAAGGTGAAAATCGGTTTTTTATTCTGAAAAGTCAATGCCTAATTTTCATTTTTTTTCCCACGCCTCGACCGATGATCACTCGGAATAAGCATATCCAAGGATTTTGAGCTGTTCCATGGTCTCGTCATCGATTACGTGGTCAGCATAATTCCGGCTGTCGAAGGTTCCAACCCAGGTCCGCTTCTCCAGGATGCTCCGAAGACGATCCACGAGGGTTGGGTGCAACACCGCGCAATCATGCCGTTCACCGGGATCGAATTCCAGGTCGTACAATTCCACGATACCCGTGCCCTGATCCAGGATCAGTTTCCACCGTCCGTCAATGACGGTCTGAGCGGCCAGGGCGCGCGTCTGCCGGTACTCCGCAGGTAACCCGAAGCTGCAGGGTCCGGCGTTTTCCCTTATCCATCCG
>JAFGMN010000101.1 GCA_016927515.1 candidate division CSSED10-310 bacterium
GATCCTTGAGAAACGGGCGTTTATCTTTACCTCGGAACACGAGCGACTGCTGCGGGGTGCTGTTCGCCGATTCAGACACCATCTCGAACCCCGGGATCTGATTGACGATCTCGTCGATGTGGCGCAAAAACTGACCGGCGCGGACCGGGCCGCCGTTTACCTGCGGGAACCGGGCCAGGAAACGTTTCAGCTTCATATGATGCACAGGCAAACCCTGTCTCCCGACCTCGATGCCCGGGCACTGCGTGCATCCAGTCTGTTCGAGAAAGCACTATCGGAGAAGAGTAGTCTGTTTAGCCCCGATATCCAGGGAGATCGGCGGTTTAAAAACATTGCCATATGCCGTCATATCGGACCCAGGGCCGTGCTGATTACGCCGATGCGCGGGACTCGCGATATCGTGGGTGTTCTATACCTGGATATTCGGACAGGAAACCATGAAATGATGGCAGGAAACGCTTCGTTTATTCAGGAACTTGTCGATGAAGCGGCTTTGTCGTTGGAAGTATCCACATTGTATCAAGATCTGGATGATTCATTTATGAGCATGGTGCGGGCACTCGGCACAACGGTTGACGCTAAGGATCCACATACACACGGGCATGCGGCCCGGGTGGCGGAGTATGCGCTTCAAATTGGACGGGAGATGGGGCTGAGAGCGGAGGATCTACGGGATCTTGAGATTGGGGCGTATCTCCATGATATCGGTAAGATCGGTATTGCGGGGGTTATTCTGAAGAGCCGCGACCGGCTGACGGAAGAGGAGATGGAAGCGATTCGTCACCATCCGGAAATCGGAACCCGGATTCTAAGTCCGATCCGAAAACTGTCGAAGGTAGCGCTGGCGATTCGTCAGCATCATGAACGGTTCGATGGGAAAGGGTATCCGGATCAGTTGAAGGGGGATGAAATCATGCTGATTGCACGTATCATTGCTGTTGCGGATGCGTTAGATGCCATGACGACGGTCCGACCGTATCAGACCCCGATGACGTTGTCACAGGCGGTGGCGGTGATCACCGGAAATGCCGGCACGCAATTCGATCCGCACATTGCGGCGATCGTGAATCAATTGTTTCAGCGGGGGCAATTGAATTTGGCTTGATGGAGCGGATCATGGTGTGCGCAATCGTCGTTGCATCATGACCAGGGCCAGGGTTGAGCAGGCGATGAGGATGATATCCCGGATCACATCGCAACCGGTTCGTACCCGAACAAAGGTGATCCGGTCCATCTCCGGGTGCTGTCGCTGAATTTCCAGTGCAATCCGGTTGCAGAGGTCGGTTTCCGCTTTGCCGAAGCACCCGCATTCGAAATCGACTCCCCGGATCATATTGATGGACAGAATGATGATAAAAAACCCGAGAATCAATGAGATACCGAGTGCTGCGCCGCGAGGAGCGATCCCGAAAATTAGACATCCGCCCAGAATCAATTCCACATAGGGCAACAGAATGGCACCGATATTGATCAACGCGGCGGGCGCGATTTCGTAATGATAGATGTCCATAGCCAGTTCACAGGGAACGAGAATTTTCATGGCGGCGGCATAGATAAAAGCACTGCCGGCTATCCATCGAAGACACCATTCACATAATCGTTTCATCGCGTTCGCTTTCCATTTTGAGAGGTAACCGGTTGTCATCGTCAAACGTCGTCTCGTCCGGGTGCTGACCGAGCGCGTGCAGATCCTGGGTGTTCCCGGCACCGGATTCGGTGGGCCGTCCTTCACGAGTCCAGCGTTCGATACCCAATGAATAGACGGAAACATCCTGATAACCGTACTCTTTCAGGACGAGAGCGACATCATGGGAATCGGAACAATCGGGTCCGCTGCAATAAACGATCAATTTCGTGGTCACCGGATAGATCTGCATAAAGGATTCAATCGCATCCTGAACCTGACCAACAGGAAGATTGACGGATCGGGGGATATGACTGCCTTCAAAATCCTCCTGGATCCGGGCATCAACGAACACTGCACCGGATGACAGATAGAGGTCGAGAACATCCAGATCCGAAATCTCTGTATCCTGTGGAGCGCACGGACCGCCAGCATGCACCGCTCCGACTGAAGAATCCCACTGCCCGAATATCGGTATCCCTTTCGGATTGACAGTGTTGCCAATAAACGCAGCGATCATGGCCACAGCCAGAAGAATGATCATTTCAAAAAATGTCCGCATGAACGTTCGCCTCCCAGCAGTCGGTTTCGCGCCCCCTCGTCAGCTCTCCATTTCAACGACCGGAACGGTTTTTTAGTTCGTACATATTGCCATCGGCATCGATGCAGAAAATCACATCGCCGTCGTCCCGCTGGAATCGACGGACTTCCCAGCCTTCAACCTTCCATCGCGTCACAACCGCTTCCCTGTCGGCCACTGCCAGACACAGATGCTGCAGCCGGCCCGGTGTCGGCATATCATCCATGATGAATACTTCCAGCCGCGTGGTACCCAAATCGTAAACCTGGGCAACGACGGCACGTTCGATTCCGAAAAGTGCCGCCATGGTGCTCGGACCAATGTCAAACGAGTAGAGAAGCGGAAAGGCAAAGATGTCTTCAAAAATCATCTTGGCAGCTTCCGGCGTTCGAAGACTCAGCGCACTATGAATCAACATGATTCGTCCTTTTTTTAACTCGATGATTGAGCGGAATCCACCGCGTTCTTCACGAGGTTCGGGTCGGAAAGGGCTGGCAACGTGATGCGGAGTTTCGGATCGGTCCGCATGGCCGATGTCACCGTGTGGATGGATCCCGCGTTGCGTGCCCAGGCCCGTCGCGCGAGACCATTGCTGACGTCCCACTGGAGCATGCTGCGGATGCGCTGGTCAGCGGTTTCAGTACCGTCCAGAACCATACCGAAACCACCATTGATGACTTCTCCCCAACCGACGCCGCCGCCGTTGTGCAGGCTTACCCACGTCGCACCGCGCATGGCATCGCCAATGACATTTTGGACCGCCATATCGGCTGTCCGATTCGATCCGTCTCGGATGTTCGCGGTTTCACGGAATGGCGAATCGGTTCCCGATACATCATGATGATCACGGCCCAGAACAATCGGCGCTCCGATACGTCCCGACCGGATGGCCTCGTTGAATGCCAGTGCAATCCGAATCCGGCCTTCCTCGTTCGAATAGAGGATACGAGCCTGGCTGCCGACAACCATCCGGTGATTATCCGCGGATTCGATCCATTTCAGGTTGTCGATCAGTTGTTGACGGATTGCGGGATCACATTTGTCACACATAGTTCGGAGAACATCGGCGGCGATGGTATCCGTTGTGCGGAGATCGGCGGAGGAACCGGAACAACAAACCCAGCGGAAGGGGCCGAATCCGTAATCGAAACACATCGGTCCCATAATATCTTCGACATAGGAAGGATACCGGAACGATCCATCCGGATTCATGATATCTCGAGCACCCGCCCGTGCTGCTTCGAGAAGGAATGCGTTCCCGTAGTCCCAGAAATGCGTGCCTCGCTCCGCCATCCGGTGAATCGCGTCAACCTGCCGACATAACGATTCCGCAACATGCCCACGAAACGATTCGGGATCGCTTTTCATCATCCGGTTGGATTCTTCGAACGACAATCCCGCCGGATAATACCCACCGCCATACGGATTGTGCAGCGACGTTTGATCTGAACCCAGATCGATCGGAATATCGGCGGTTGCTAGATGTTCCCACAAATCTACAATATTTCCAAGATACCCAATCGATATGGCTTCCTTTCGTTGTCGGGCTCGGTCGATTCGCTGCATGAGTTTATCCAGATCCGTTTCGATTTCACTGAGCCACCCCTGCTTGTGCCGAACCATCAAGGGTTTCGAGTTGATTTCTGCGATGATGTTCACCGTTCCCGCGATGACGCCGGCTTTGGCTTGCGCGCCGGACATGCCGCCCAACCCGGATGACAGGAACGTGATTCCGCCCAGGCTGGTCTCGGGCGGGATCCCCAGGTATTTCCGGGCTGCGTTCATGATCGTGATCGTCGTTCCATGGACGATGCCCTGAGGTCCGATATACATAAAGCTTCCTGCAGTCATCTGACCGTACGATGTTACGCCCAGAGCACTGTACCGAAGGTAGTCCTGGGGACTGGAATAGTTCGGGATCATCATTCCATTGGTTACGACGACCCGAGGAGACCAGGGGGACGACGGAAAAAGACCCAGAGGGTGACCGGAATACATGACCAGTGTCTGATCATTGCCCATCTCTGAAAGATACCGCATCGTCACCAAATACTGAGCCCAATTCTGAAAGACTGTACCGTTGCCCCCATATGTGATCAGCTCGTGGGGATGCTGTGCGACCTCCGGATCCAAATTATTCTGAACCATCAGCATGATCGCAGCCGCTTCCCGGCATCGCACGGGATACTCATCCAACGGTCGGGCATGCATCGGATAGCTCGGCCGGAACCGATACATTGTGATGTGCCCGAATTGCTCCAGTTCCACCGCGAATTCCGGTGCCAGCTGCGCGTGCCAGTCACCGGGAAAATACCGCAATGCGTTGCTGACTGCCTGTTCCTTTTCCGACCGGTTCAAGACCAACGGCCGCGGCGGAGCATGGTTGACGGATTCATCCCAAATGGGATCAGGTGGCATGGATTGGGGTATTCCCTGAATAATCTGATCGTGAAACGATAGGCTCATCTGGATCTCTATCTCCTTTGGATCTCCTGGGGTCGATTCCGCTTCGCAACGGGAAGCTCCGAACGGGATTTCCGGCGGTTTTAACCCGCAGGGTTTTGCCTCTCTTCGGCCGGTTCGATATTGTATGCCTTCCGAGTTCCCGGTTGCAAGGAGGTTTCCCCGTGAATTGGACAAGACGGTATCACATCATCGTCGTGGGCGGCGGACACGCAGGAATTGAAGCGGCCATGGCTGCGGCCCGTCTCGGAAAACGGACGGCGCTGGTGACCCTGTCCATCGAAATGATCGGTCATCTGCCATGCAATCCCGCCGTCGGCGGACTAGGTAAAAGTCAAATCGTACACGAAGTGGACGCGATGGGTGGGTGGATTGGACGGCTGGCTGACCGGACAGGAATTCAGTTTCGCACGCTTAATGCCAGGAAAGGACCAGCAGTCTGGTCTCTTCGAACTCAGAACGATAAAACCCTCTATAGAAAAGCGGCCCTCAATCTGGTCACCGGGCAAGCCGGACTCGATATCATCCAGGAAGAAGCAACTGCGCTGATCATGGAAAAGGATAAGTGTTGTGGTATAACAACATCTGTCGGCGAGGAACTGCGGGCGGATGCCGTCATCTTGACTCCGGGAACATTTCTCCGCGGGACGATTTTTATCGGTCTGCATTCCCAGGCAGCTGGACGATTGGCTGAATTTCCATCCAATGACCTATCCGAATCGCTTCGCAACACTGGATTAACTCTCGGCCGCCTTAAAACCGGAACACCGGGGCGGATCGACCGGCGGAGCATTGATTTTTCGAATCTTGAAGAACAACCCGGCGATGATCCTCATCCGTGGTTCAGTCGGTGGGAGCAGCCGACGGATTTGCCGGGGGAGCGGCTTCGCCAGATTTCCTGCCATGTGACGTACACCACCGAGCAGACCCATGACATCATCCGGAACAATCTCGATCGATCGCCGTTGTATTCCGGCATGATTCATGGAATTGGGCCGCGGTACTGTCCGTCCATCGAGGACAAGGTGGTCCGGTTTCCGGAAAAGGATCGGCACCAGATTTTTTTGGAGCCGGAGGGGTTGGATTCGATCGAAGTTTATGCCAACGGTATTTCCACGAGTTTGCCGTTTGATGTGCAGGTGCAGATGATTCGCAGTATTGACGGGTTGCGTGATGCCCGTCTGATACGGCCGGCGTATGCGGTGGAGTATGATTTTGTTGAGCCGACGCAATTGACGGCATCGATGGAGTGCCGGGGTATTTCACATTTATTCTTGGCCGGTCAGATCTGTGGAACATCCGGGTATGAAGAAGCAGCAGGACAGGGCCTTATTGCGGGAATCAATGCGGTACGGAAGATTGATGGACTGGAGCCGGTGGTGTTGCGCAGGGATCAGGCGTACATCGGTGTCATGATAGATGATTTGATTACCCGGGGTGTTGACGAACCATACCGGATGTTTACGTCTCGGGCAGAATACCGGTTGTTTCTCCGATCTGATAATGCCGATACACGGGTGACTCCGGTGGCCTGTTCCATCGGTTTGCTGACCGAGACCGAATGCGAGCGGTACCAGCGCCGTCAGGCAGCACTCGATGAGGAATTATGCCGACTAAGCGAATGCCGTCTCGCGCCGTCGCACCGAGTATTGGAGACGCTGGTGGAACTGGGTTTACCTCCGATTCACCGGCATATCACAGTCAAGGAGTTTCTGCGTCGGCCGGAGTGCCGGTACGAGCATCTTGCGCTGCTTGGAGTGGAGCCGGCAGCGTTGCCGGTGGATTTACTTGATCGGATTATGATCGAAATCAAGTATGAGGGATACCTTGTGCGGCAGGATGAAGAAATCGAGCGTCATCGCCGGTTGGAAGCGATCCGGATTCCGGAATCGTTCGACTATTTGACAGCGACAGCACTATCGATGGAAGTGCGGCAGAAATTGTCGGCTCGGCGTCCGCGATCGCTGGGACAGGCCGCCCGGATACCGGGGATAACACCGGCGGCGGTGACCGTGCTCGCTATCCTTCTCCAGAAAGACGATCGAAGGACGTCCGACAAGCGAAAGGGGGCGGAGGATGCAGCCGAAACTGAGTGAGGTTCTTCGTCATTATCCGTGGGTGGATGTGTGTACGGAGAAGCGGATTCAGGGGGTGTTGTCTCTTCTGGATAAATGGAACAACGTATATAACTTGACCGGATTGGATCGTGACCTGTGGTGGGACAGCATTGTCAATGAGTCACTGGCGCTGGTGAATCTCCTGCCAGTGTCTGTCCGGACGGCATCTCCGCAGTTGCCGTGGATGGATATGGGGACCGGCGCCGGTATTCCGGGGCTGATCATCGCTGCGGCACTTCCCACCCAGTCCATTGTTCTGGTTGATTCGCGGCAGAAGAAAATCGATTTTATCCGGGAGGCGTGTCGACGCAGTGATCTGGACGCAGTGATACCGCTCTGCCATCGACTGGAAACACTGCCGTCCGTTCGGCCGGAGTTGATTAGAGGCGTGAGTGTGTTTTTTTCCCGTGCTCTGGCGTCACCGGATCAATTGCTTCGCTATGCGGGCCCGATGGCCGTGTCCGGTGCCTGGCTGATTTCTCCGAGAGCTGGAACTGCTCATGGAAAGGGTATACAATTGCGTATGGCAGAGAGATCGGACGGCACCGGAGAATGTGTGCAAATCACTCTTCCAATCAGCGCCAGGGGATTGAAATGCCTGGCTGTCAGGCTGGAGGCATGAAGTGAAACCCGTGGAGTCCCGGCGGTTGCCCGTTACACTCAGTTTTTTTTCACCGGTTGGTATTGTCTTCACATTTCGGGAAGGGATGTCCCTTCTGAGTATCGGTGTTGCGATTGTTGGCACGTTTATCGCCATTCTGGGTCTGACGGATATTATTACCGGGATACCGGGCAATACCGGCCTGGCAATCGTCATGTTTATTACCGGCAGTATGGTCCTTGGCCGGGTTGTTTTTGTCCGGTCACGAGCGACGGAAATTTCTATTTTGGATCCCCGGCGTCAGATTACTGGGATTCCCGGTATCCCTTATCCTGTGGGATTTTCTGATATCGATCGGTTGTTTCTCGACCAGGCCGACAATGCCTGGCGCATTTTCATGGTCATGAAAGACGGCCGGCAGATTATATTGGTTCACGGGTATCCTCTGAATCTAGCGAGGAAAATCGCCCTGCATACCGCTCATCTGATTGGTGTCCCGGTTCTGGGCGATCACGGTCAGATTCTGCCGAAATCGACTCACCTGGACTGGTCCCTGCATTGCCGGATGCCTCGGGGCCTGTTTCCGCTCGAATACCTTTTGCTGGCCGCCAGTCTTGCCGCATCGGTTGTCATCGTTGCGGGAATTAACCTGAATTCGATCTTTCACCCGGAACTTGCACCGAAATGGATGCTTCTGCTTGCTCTGGCAATTCCCGGCGGACATCTGATCAGCAGTATTCAGGAATACAGGGGATTTAAATGGGCATTTGCCCTGTGTTGTCTCTTTTTTTCAGGTCTTGTCATGTTGACCGTACTCGGCTTGAATGAACCAGCCAGCGTATGTGTCGCTTTGATACCCGCAGGCGTGGTCGTCATGCTGACGATTGTGGCCTATACAGAGCGCAAGCGAATCATTTTCTGGATCATTATGTGCCTGGTTTTCAGTGTTCCCGGCTTTGGGATGGCCGTGTTTGCCTCCTACCAGTATCATACGTTTTTCAACTTGGATCCGGCGGTGATTCAGTCTGTCGATGTTACATTGGATACAGGTCGCCGATTGGCGTTCTCTGCTCCCAACGATATTCGCGGCCTAATCCGTGCATTGCAGAAGGGGAGTATTCGGATCGATCGCATCAATCCGCGATCGGCGGAATTGAAGCTGGCGATCAACCGTCCGGCCGGGCGGGATTTTTACATCGAATTGTTCCGGGAGGGTGCGGGCAACCGGACACAGGCAGTCTACCGGTTGTCCTGTGAATTTTTTGGTTTTCGGTACCCCCTGGGATTGGTTGCTTCATCTGATATGGAGCATGCACTGTCCGCCGAAAAGGCGGTGTGGGCGATATGGCCCCCGAGGTATTGAACGATGATGACACGCGACGAAGCAATCACACTGATTCAAAACAAGGTTCCCAACGACAATCTCTGCCGTCATATGATCGCGGTCGGAGCTATCATGCGCCATTTTGCATCGCGCTTCAGCGCGGATCCCGAGCTATGGGAAATCACCGGTATTTTGCACGATATCGATCTCGGAACAACGGATGATCCACAGTTACATGGCAATC
Source organism: candidate division CSSED10-310 bacterium (assembly GCA_016927515.1). Classification (GTDB taxonomy): domain Bacteria; phylum CSSED10-310; class CSSED10-310; order CSSED10-310; family CSSED10-310; genus JAFGMN01. The sequence continues at coordinate 8,954 of JAFGMN010000101.1, forward strand.
TAGGCGCGGAATGGTTGGGTGCCATGGGCATGCCTCCGGCAATGCTGCAGGCCGTGCGTGCCCACGCCGGTCACGTGCCGTGCGAATCACCGTTGGATACCGTCCTGCTGGCCGGTGATCAACTTTCCGGATTGATCACCGCCTGTGCTCTGATCAAAGGACGTCTCCTGGCCAACGTCACGGCGGATACGGTGCGCAAACGATTCAAGGAAAAGCGCTTTGCCGCCGGTGCCGACCGGGAGATGATCCGCTTGTGCGAAACGGTTGGTATTCCACTGGATGAGTTTATCGCCGAAGGAGTTACGGCGATGCAGCGTGTTGCGCACGATCTGGGTCTCTGAATGAACGATGTCATTGTCGCATTGAGCGGCGGCGTGGATAGTGCGGCAGCGGCGGTCTGGTGTGTACAACACGGTTACTCTGTCCGAGGTGTCACGCTCAAGCTGATTGATGATCCGGTATCACGGACAGCCATCGACGATGCCCGGCGGATCTGTGACCAATTGCGTATTTCGCATGAAGAGTGGGATGTTTCAGACCAATTCTGGAACGACGTCATCGAACCATTCTGCCGGTATTACCGGCAAGGGATTACCCCCAATCCCTGCCTCCGATGCAATCCGACATTCAAATGGCAGTTGATGCTCGATCCAACTCGGGTTCCGAAAGAAACGGTTCTTGCGACGGGGCACTATGCAGGTATCACGGAGTATCATGGACGGAGCGCTTTGCGACGAGGAAAAATCCGAGACCAGAGTTATTTTCTGCACCGGGTTTCGGCCGATTCCCTCCGGCGCACGATCTTTCCGGTCGGTGACGCCGACAAACGGGAACTGCGAGATTGGATGGCCCGGTCAGGTATTCATGTGTCTGATCGGCCGGACAGTCAGGAAGTTTGCTTTATCCGAGGATCGTATCCGGATTTCCTGAACCGAATGGGAGGCGCTATTCCGTCGCCCGGTGATATATATGATCTGGATGGCAACCGGCGCGGAAGACATCGTGGGATTCACCATTACACGGTAGGACAGCGTTCGGGGTTGGGTATCGCGGCACCCTATCCACTGTATGTTGTCCGTATTGATTCGGCGTCGAACCGAGTGATCATCGGGAAGAAAAGCGATGTTCAATCCCGGGTGTTTTGGGTCGGGTCTGCTGTCTGGTCGGCTATCGATCCGCCCGTCACCGAAATGGAATGCACGGTGCAGGTTCGATACCGGCATCAGCCGACGGGATGCTGGGTCGAGCCCGTCGGTTCGGAACCGGATGTCCGGTACCGGGTCACATTGTTCAACCATGAAGGAGCGGTTATTGCTCCTGGTCAGGGTGCGGCTTTCTACCGGAACGACATCGTGTTGGGTGGTGGAGAAATCCTGGAAACCGACCGGTTTATGAAGTGAGGAAATATATGGATCGCGCATGTTCTTTCTGTGCAATCATCGAGAAGCGGGAGTCGTGTATAGTGGTGGAATCGGAGCTTGCCGTTGCGCTAAATGATGCGTTCCCGGTCAGTCCCGGTCATATGCTGGTTGTTCCCCGGCGGCATATTGCATCGTTTTTTGATGCGACGGAGGAAGAAATACTGGCGTGCTACCGGTTAATCCGGACATGCCGGACCATGCTCGACTCGACCCGGCATCCCGATGGATACAATATCGGCATTAACATTGGCCGTCCAGCGGGGCAGACGGTTTTCCATCTGCATATCCATGTGATTCCGAGGTATGCCGGGGATGTGCGTTCGCCGCGGGGTGGCGTACGGCACGTGATTCATGGGAAGGGGGATTATTTACCGATACAGAATTCGGAAAAGATTGATCCCAGCACATCGGGCGGTGTGGTGTCTCCGATAATCGATCCAAGGTGATAGTCGGCGGATTGCAGAGCGGGAACCATGCACTCGAATCCGTCCCCGCGGTGAACGACCTGTGCCGCATCGTAGGCGGCATCCCGGGCGAGTTGGAGGGCGTTTTTCTGACGCAGGCTGAGCATCAGCACCTGTCCTGATGGATTCCCTGCGCCGTGGGTAACATGGGCGATGATGGTTTGACGGAGGGTATCGATTCCCGTTCCTGTTTTTGCACTGCCGCAGATAATCTGCTGAATGGATCTCATGCCGCTTACGCGGTGTTGCTGAGATTGCCCGGGTTCTGGGCCGATGTCCGTTTTGTTCCAGAACACGATCACCGGCGTATCACCGTCGGTGTGAATCACATCCGCGAGCAGATCGATATCCGGGGTGACGCTGTCCATCACATAAACGATCAGATCAGCCGTTTTTAGCGCATCAGCCGTTCGTTGCATCGCGAGGATTTCCGCCGTCGACTCCGTGTTCCGGTACCCGGCCGTGTCGATTAGCGTGATCGCATAGGCACTCCATTCGGGATTCGCTTCCAGTATATCCCGGGTCGTTCCGGGTTCATCCGATACAATGGCACGATCCCGGTTCATCAACTGGTTAAAAACACTGGATTTTCCTGCATTGACTCTACCGGCCAGGACGATGTTATGTCCACCCCGCATCCGGTCTCCGTCATCCCCGGCCGAAACAAGCGTTTCCAACGCCGTGACGATGGTTTCAACCCAGTTGTTGCCGTCACAGACGGGCATTGGCACCGATTCATCCGGAAAATCGAGATCCAGTTCAATTCGCGTCAGCAATGCCCTGACCTGATCACGGATCCGGCAGACCGGGCCGGAAAGGCCTCCTCGGAGCAGTTTTAGCGCTAGCTTTGCATCCGCTCGTGATGCCGCCATCGTCATGGCCGCCACAGCCTCCGCCCGGCTTAAATCGATCCGGCCGTTTTGAAATGCTCGCCGTGTGAATTCACCGGGACCGGCTAGATCCACTCCCTGGCGAAGCAGCGCCTGCATCAGAGTTTCCGTAATGACAGGGTTGCCATGACAGGATATCTCGACGGTATCTTCTCCGGTATACGATCGCGGGGCTTTGAAAAAAGTCACCAGGACTTCGTCCAGGATATCGTCCGTATCCGGATCGATGCACAGACCACTGTGCACGCGCCAACTGCACAACACCGCCTGATGGGCCGGTTCCACTGATGGACCAACCGGTTTGAACACGGTTTGCACCACTTCCCGGGCCCGGGGTCCCGAGATCCGGATGACCGAAATGCCGCCATGTCCCGGCGGTGTCGCGATGGCTGCCACGGTGCGTGTCATTGTGCATCATCCGCAGGGCGTTAAATTGTGCCGTCGTCCAGCACGTCCCCATACTCCTGGATCCCACCCCGGAAAGACGATCCATTGGCTTCCGGGTCCCGGTCCTGGTAATAACTGTGGCTGGATAAATGCGCTGGAAATACTTTGATCGGTTGGAAAAAACCGCTACCGAAACTCGTCGTTCGGATACCCCGAATCCGGTTGGCGGCGATATGGAACAGACGGCGCTCGGATGGTGTCATCGGGTCGGTGATCACCGCTTTTCCCGTATCCAGTACGTCTCGGCTAACCGTTTTCACCATCCGCTCCAGTTGCTGATGACGACGGATTCGATAATTATCGGCATCGACTGTGATCGGCACCAGGTTGTCCGAGTCCTTGTTGACCATGCGGTTGACCAGGTGTTGAAGTGCATCCAGGTTCTGCCCGCGGTGTCCGATAACCAACCCCGGCTCAGCTCCAAGAATCTCAAGATGGACCGAACCGTGGGAGACGTTAACTTCGATGCGTCCGCTCAGTTTCATCCGCAGCAGCACGCCCTTGAGATAATTCGATGCATCAAATGCCCGGTTGATTGTGGGATCGACCACAATTTCAACCCGGGGTTCTCCGGTGACCGGATCCGGATTCACAGGCTGCATTCCGGGCACCTCATACAAAGCGCCATCGACGCTATTCATCATGTCAAGATCGTCCTCAAAATCGTCATCGTCCAATCCGTTTTCACCGGATATTCCGCTGTCCGGAAATCGCTTCGACAGCTCGTCCTCCCGGTGATCATTCTGCTTTTTTATCATGCTTCTCTCCTGATAATTAATGGCGTTTGTGTACACTCGATCAATTCCCTTATTGATTCTCTAGCTTGCGCCGAGTACGGGCCTTGAGTTTTTTCTCACCCGCTTCTCCACCCGGGACCGCCTGGCTCCTATTCATCAACATCTGCTGACCGATCGTCAGAACGTTGTTCGTCAACCAATACAACACCAGACCCGACGGAAAACTCCAGAACATCGCCGTGAAAATGATGGGCAAAAACATCATCATCCGGGCCTGCCGCGGGTCTCCGGTCGTGGGCGTCATCTTCTGCTGGACAATCATGGTGATCCCCATCAGGATCACCAACGGAATGTTCGGCTGCGACAGGTCTCGGACCCAAAGAAAACCCGCTCCGCGCATCTCAATCAAATTCATCAGCACCTGGTACAATGCAATGAAAACAGGAAACTGAATGAACATCGGAAGACACCCCCCCATCGGATTGACCCCATGCTCCTTATACAACCGGCTCAACTCCTGCTGCTGCTTCTGCGGCTCTTTCCGGTACTTTTCCTGGATCGCTTTCATCTGTGGCTGAATCGTTTGCATTTTCTTCATTGAATTCATCTGCTTCTGCGAAAGCGGGAATAGGATCAGCTTGACGCAGATAGTGATGAGAATGATACTCAGCCCATAATTTTTCAGATACGTGACCGAAAACATGATAATGACGTAAAAAATTTTCCCCAATATTTCGATCCAGCCGAAATCGACGATGTTTTCGATTCCCAGATTCAATTGTTCGAGTTGATCGTATTTTTTCGGACCGATCACCATGTGAATGGTTTGCGAAACCGCATCGCCGGGGTTGATCATTCGGGTGGCGATGGTTATGCCGGTGATGGCGGTGGGTTCGGTATCGGGAAGATAACCGATGGAAACGGGTTCAACAAAGCCGGTCGCCGGCTGGATGGGAATGATGCCTGCGAAGAAGTAATCTTCCTGGTATGCCGCCCATTGGGCGTTCGGATAATCCATCCGGGTGGTGACTTTTTTCGCCTTTGGGAGTTCTCTGTCCCGGCCGACCCAGATTACGGGTCCTGAGCGGATGTATTTATTTGGGACGTGTTTTCCGGTTTTTAGGATCAGTCGTTCGGGAAGAAGGTAATCGATTCGTCCATCGAGGGAGTTGGTTCCGTTGTTTTTCAGCAGCAGGTTCAGATTGAGCAGGTAGGTGTCGCCGTTGAAAACGAACGTTTTTTCTACTTGTTCACCGGAAGGCAGTGTTGCAGTCAGGGTCACGGAAGCATGGTTTTCCGGATCGACGGTGAGAGTATCTGTTTCGGTATCGGCGCGGAAGACGATGTGATTGAAAACCGTTTGGTTGTTGATCCGCACATCACCGGGATAGAACGATGGCGGTGGATCGGGAATCATTTCGATAACATCGCCGTGTTTATCCATGTGGTCTTTGAGTTTCCAGCTGACAATATGACCACCCAGGGTATCGATCTGTGCGGAATAAAGGGGTGTATCCACTGTCAGAGTTCGTTGTTGGGGAATGGGTATTGGTTCGGCGGATGGATCATCGCTTGCCGAAGAGTCGACGATGCCTGGATCTGCTGACCAATTTGCAGTTGGTTGATTGTCGGGTTCGGATTCAACGGTCCCGGTCTTCCCGAATAGGGATGCTGTTCCCGGAGTTTCCGATGCAGGGATGTCCACTGCGTCGGTGGTGGGTGCGGGTGATGTTGCCGGAGGCCCAAAGTATGCACTCCAGAGCAGGAAAACGGCAATTGAGAGGGACAAGGCTAAAAAGAATCGTTTTTCCATCGGTTAATCCTTCTGATAACGGTCACGGGACGGGATCGTGACCGCCCGGATTCCAGGGATGACACCGTATAATACGTTTGAACCCCAAAAAAAGTCCGCGGATAATGCCGTATCGGGCGACAGCTGTCATGGTGTATTCGGAACAGGTCGGTGTAAACCGGCAGGCTTCGGGAAGAATGGGTGAAATGAGGGATTTGTAAAGCTGAATGATCCCGATAACAAGCCACCTCATTCTCCTTCTCCGTTCCCCGGTCGAATCAGCAGGTTCATTGTTTCCAGCTGAGATCTTAACTGCGCATGGACACTGAGAATTCCTGAGGCAGGAATGCCCGGGCGGGCCACCAGTACCAGGTCCATGCCCTGATGGATCTCTGGAAGAATCATCCGAACCGCTTCCCGCATCAGCCGTTTGGCCCGGTTGCGTTTGACGGCATTACCGACCCGGCGACTCGCTGTTACCCCCAGCCGAACGAGTTGATCCTGGCGGAGCGTCATGAACAGCACAAACAACCGCCCGGGCTTTTTCCGGCCTGAGGTATACAGTTCCCGAAAGTCACGGGTTGACCGAAGCCTGACCAATTTTCTGGTTTGTGGGGCTGGATTCAATTAGACCGTTAACCGTTTGCGACCCTTCGCTCGACGACGTTTCAACACCAGTCGACCGTTTTTTGTACTCATGCGGCTGCGAAATCCATGTGTCCTGTTTCTCTTTATTTTGCTGGGCTGGAATGTCCTTTTCAAATCGGCCTCCTTTGTTTAATATGCCTGCTTCAGCCACTGAATACAGCGTTTTCTGCTCAGGCGGAGCTTCGAGTTGGGCATTGTAAGTTCCGTTCACATCTCTGTCAAGACAGGTTTACAAACACCGATTCGGTAATTACACTAAAACGCTGCGAATGCCAAGTCCGGCGGAAAGATATTTCACGTTATCATGATTCTGGCTCAATTTTCCAACATTACCTTTGGTTTTCATGACAAGCCCATTGTGCAGGATTTCAACCTGTTGATCCAGGAAAAGTGCCGCATTGGCCTGATCGGGAAAAACGGAACAGGGAAAACCACGCTGCTGCGTTTGTTGACCGGAGATCTTCAGCCCGACACAGGTTCGATTCAGACCGCGCGCGGACTGAAAATCGGCCATCTCTGCCAAAGCCCCGATATGCCGGAAGATACAGAACTCGATACGGTATTCCATGCTCCATTCGGGCATCTCCTCGATATGGAGACCCAGTTGCATCATTTGGTGCAAAGCATGGCGGAAGGCGATGACCCTGCGATTCATGCACGGTATGATGCGATACACGAGACCTATCAGCGGTCCGGGGGATATCTGTATCCCTCGAAAATTCACCGTGTCTTGCAGGGTATGGGATTCGTGGACGCCGATCGCCGGCGCCCCGTCCGGTCGTTTTCCGGAGGAGAGCAGGCGCGGATCATGCTGGGACATCTCCTGCTTCAGGAACCGGATCTTTTACTTCTTGACGAGCCTACGAATCACCTGGATATCCATGCCGTGGAATATCTGGAGCAATTCCTGGGTGAGTTTCAAGGCGGCGTTGTGATTATTTCCCATGATCGTTTCTTTCTCGATCGCGTGGTCAACACCATCGTAGAATTGGAGTGGCAGCGCTGCGAGCTGTATCGCGGTAATTACTCGTTTTACCGGGAAGACAAGGAGCGTCGATCGACGATTCGGCACAAGCATTTCCGATTGCAGCAGGATCGAATTGCCCGGTTGGAGGAGTATATCCGGCGGAACATGGCAGCGCAGAAGACGCGCCAGGCGCAGAGCCGGTTGAAGGAGTTGAACCGGATTGACCGGATGGAGGATGTTCGGGGACCGGGCAGGGATATGCGGCTGGATTTTCCGATGAAGCAGGTCAGCGGACAGATTGTTCTGGAAACATCGGATTTGGCCAAGGGGTTTGACGGCGGGGTATTATTTGAGGGAGTCGCTTTGCGGCTGCATCGCGGGGATATTGTCGGTGTCATCGGCGCGAACGGGTCCGGAAAGTCAACTTTCCTGCGTATTTTGATGCAGGAGATTATCGCGGATCAGGGACGGGTCGAATGGGGACATCATGTTGACCGCGCTTATTATGACCAGCATCTGAGGGATCTCGATGACCGGAAAACCATTCTTGACGAAGTCTGGGAGATCGTGCCGGGTGCGACGCAGCAGGAAATGCGGGATCATTTAGGGCGTTTCCTTTTTTCCGGTGAGGATGTTTTCAAACCGGTGGGGCCGCTCAGCGGCGGGGAAAAAGCGCGGGTTGCCCTTGCGAAGCTTTTTCTGAAGCAAGCCAACATGCTGTTACTGGATGAGCCAACGAATCACCTGGATCTGGCGGCCAGGGAATCCCTCGAGACCGCCTTGTCGAACTTCATGGGAACGGCAATTCTCGTAACCCATGACCGCTACCTCCTCGACCGGGTGGCAACCCGCATCTGGGTGTTCGAAGGTCGACGCGTTCGCGATTATCCTGGTAACTATTCGGATTATAAGCACCTCCAGTCTGTGGAACTTGTCGATTCACCGTCTCCGGCAGTATCGGCAGCCGGTCAGGAAGACGATAGCCAGAGGAAGAATAAGAAGGAACAACGGAAAGCCCGGGCGGAACTCCGCAAACGGACGGGTAAATCATCGGCTTTTTACGAGCGCGAGATACAGCGGCTGGAAGAAGCTCTCGAGGAAGTCCGGACGGAGTTAAAAAATCCGCTCATTGCCACCGATTGGGCGGCACTGGATGGGCTCAGCATAAAGGCCGATCGGATCCGCAGCGAACTGGATGAGACTCTCGCTTTGTGGGAGCAGGCGGCGGAAGCCGAAGCCGAATTGGAAATCTGACGGACCGATTTGATTCAGTAGACGCATCAGAAGATATTTCAGAAAATATAGCTGATATCGATCCGCGCGCCATCCGTTTCCTCACTCCATTCGGCGCTGCCGGATGTTACATCGATGGTCTGGAATCGGTAACCGGCTTTGACTAAGAGAGGCAGATCGGAAACAACATAACCTAGGCCGGCTTCCAACCAGAACCCATCAGCATCTCCGGAATAGGAACCGCTTTGCTCGATATCTTCTTCATAGTCGAGGGAAGGCATATAAAAACCATACGCGTAGAGCAGGACATGGGTAGAGACCATTGTGTTGATGCCGCCGCCGAATCCGAATCCAGTGATTTCTGATTCCACATGATAGGTCTGGTCCCAGTCGAATGCGATGGATTTATACAGTACGGACAAGTGGAAATGCCGGGCGATCCGATAACTCAGCATGAGGTCGAAATCCGTCCGGTCGGCGGAGATATCTGATGATGCACCTGGAAACGACAGATCGAAACTGCCGGTGAAATACTGAATTCCGATACCGAAATCGCCGTAGTGCAGAAATGCCGAGGGACCGTATAGACCGCTGGTCGATGAATCGAAATCCGCCTGATCGTTGCTCCAGTCGGGATACCAATAGGTGACTCCAAGAGAACCTCCCCAGATGTCCGGTTCCTGTCCGAGAGCGGGAACCGAAACGAGCCAAGCGATCGATACCAGCAAAGCAATCCATGGAACGAGTTGAGCCTTTCTCATCACAGAACCTCCTTATGACCGAATATCGTATCCTAATCCATATGACGGGATCGATGCAACAGTTGGAATCCCGACGACCGGGACTGGATCACAGCGGCGAAACGGCCGGTTACTCCGGCTTCGGCCCGGTGAGAATAGAAGATATCCGTGTGCTCGGCGGTGCAGATGTCCATATGCTCGATCTGGTCCACCGGGATTCCAGCCCGGATGAGAGCAACATGAACGGCGTGACGCAGATCGAGATGACAGGTTGCCGTTGAGGGTTCCGACACGGGTATATCGGTTCCCAGAGCCGTGTAAAAACACCGTGCCGTGTCGGAATCAACCGGATACCTGCTCTGTTGAATTCCGGGTCCAACGCAAGCGAGGAACTGATCAGGGGACAGAGAGCACGTCCGGGTCAAGGCGTCAATTACGGTAAAAACTATACCCTTTTCAATGCCCCGGCGACCGGCATGTACCGCGGCCGGTACGTAGCCCGTCGTGTCAGCCAACAGGATAGGCAGGCAATCGGCGACCAGCACACCGATGACGTGTCGCGGTTCCGTGCTGATCAATGCGTCGGCCTCGATGCTGGATACTTGCTCCGGCCGATGCGATCCGTTAATGACTTCCACGCGGCAGCCGTGGATTTGCCGGGCGAAGAAGAGGTGTTCCGGATCGATTCCGAGCTGCCGGCAGAGGATCCGACGATTCTCAGCAACAGCGCCGGGATCGTCACCCGTATGATAACCCAGGTTGAGTGATGTAAACGGTCCGGTGCTGACTCCACCGGCCCGGGTCGTCACGGCATGATTGACTTCGATCGCTTCCAGCTGTTTGAAGCGCAGCATTCGATTATGATTCCATATTTTGACTTTGAAGGCAAAGGTCAATAGGCTGCATCGAGGAGGTCGGTGCATGCTCAAGCGATGGTGTTTTATCGGTATCTGTTTGATCTTCATGGCGTGTTCGAACGAATCCGGAATCCAGGATCAGCTTATTCAGCTTCACGAGGAATCACCGGCGGCCAGGGTATTGATCATCGGATTTGACGGTGCCACATGGGATATGTTTCTACCGGCAATGGAACAGGGAAAAATGCCGGTACTGCAGGATTTGATAACCCGAGGTGTGCGGGCGGCACTGGAGACGATTAAACCCACATTGACTCCGGTGATATGGACGACCATTGCAACGGGAAAGCTGCCGGAGCAGCATGGCGTTCAATCGGTGGTCGATAGAGATCCCGTGAGCGGGAGGATGCTGCCGGTATCATCCGGAACCGTCCGGGTTAAAACGATGTGGGACGTTGTTGGTGATCATGGAAAGGACGCGACGATTGTCCGCTGGCCGGTTACATGGCCGGCATCGCCGATATCCGGAGAGATCGTGACGGATTATGCCTTTCAATCAGGACGGCTGCATCGTGCCTATCCGGATGAACTTTCGTCCCTCGTGGATTCGCGACGTGTGTCGGCCCATCTTCCGGATATCCGAGCGCTGACCGGGGTGACGGAGGCGATGTACGACCGGATGGCTCCGGTATGGCAATGGAAACTCATGGTCCTGCTCCGGGAATATGCGCTGGATGTCCAATACAAGGATATTGCACGGACACTGTTCGAAACACGCCAGCGGGATTTAACAACGGTGTATTTCTATTCCCTCGACGCGCTGGGACATAATTTCTACAAATTTGTGTCGGGTTCACCGGAGGGAGATGAACCGGATTTTCGTGAAATGGTAATGAATTGGTGCTGGCTTTACGATCAGTTTCTGGGTGAAATTTTGCAGAGTATCGATCCGAAGACCTATGTTTTTGTTTGTTCTGATCACGGGATGGAGCAGGCGATGACTCCCCAGAATTTTCTTGTCCGAGCGGAAAATCAGCCTCCAATTGTCGGTGAAACCGCAGAGGAAATGAGCGTACCACCTGCTCCGCCCTATGATGCCGACCCCTTTTCGGTGAAACTGCAGTATACGCTTCCGAGCGGTCAGCATGTGAACAAGCCTGACGGCATATTCGTGTTGAGTGGACCCCGGACGAAAGTGGACTGGCAAGCACCCCGTGTGCATGCAACGGAAATAGCGCCGACGGTATTCTACCTGTTGGATATTCCAGTGGCAGCGGATCTCGCGGGAACGGTACGCCTGGACCTGTTCGATCCGGACTTCATTCGGAGTCATCCGGTGAAAAAGACGGCGACATA
>JAFGMN010000102.1 GCA_016927515.1 candidate division CSSED10-310 bacterium
GTACCGTGTGTGACGTCAACTGAGCCCGGTCCGCCGCGTCTGGAAGCCGATGCGGTGATGGACCCGGAGTTGGGCACCGGAACCATTCAGGGCCGACCCCGGCCGATCATTGGGAGTTACGGTCCATTTGTGAGCATTTTCGGGATATTGGCTGCCGATCACGTGATCCGATGGTTGATCTCGTCATCGCCGGGCGATGGTGGCACGGTATCGCCGGGTGATAGTGACACGGTATCGCCGGGCCGACAGGAATCGCGTCATCTCTTAACACGCATCACTTGACACGGTGGATTCCACCCATTAAGATCGCTCCGCCTGCCGTCTCCAGCCGTTGTTAAACGGAGGGTGGTGGCGGAGTTTTTCGTTGAAAGTGAGGTGATACAGTGATTTATGTCAAGGTTGTCGACAACAAGCTCGACAAGGCCATCCGGGTGCTGAAAAAGAAAATGGACAAGGAAGGGGTGACGTCGGATCTGAAGAAGAAGCGTCATTTCGAGAAGCCCAGTGCCCAGAAGCGGAGAAAGCGGGCGGCTGCTATGCGGCGGCGGCGACGTGAACAGCCCAGTCACTGATCCCTCGTATCGCATTGATTGAATGGACCGGCCTCTTCGGGGGCCGGTTTTTTTGATATTCGCAATGGAACCACTGGTTTTTGCCTTAGGAAACACCTCTCGCCGCTATCACCTCGGCATGATCGGCATGAATCAAAATGGTGTTCGAGTAGAAAGCACTACCCCGTTTTCGAGTAGGAAGCACTACCCCGTTATGGTTGTCATGCATCGGATTTCCTTGCAATGTATACACCGTAGCTGTAATGCGTTTTGAATTTCTTATACAGATTGATTTCAGAGCACTCCGCCTCGACGATTGCCCGAGCTTCTTGACTGTGTTCGTGTCGGATGAGGAATGCATCAAAGTTGGCTAGCAGTGGCTCGTAATAATTTTCAATCCAGCAATGCTCAGGTAGAACGAAATATCCGATGGGAGAGTAGCCGTTGTCCTCAAGAACTTTTATTTTTGCTGATGCGGTGTCGATTTCAGGATACTCTTTATCCCAATAATCTTGAAGTTCCGTCGGACGATGGCGCGTGATCCAAGTAATCTCAGAGACAATCAACAGACCACCGGGCTTTAAATAGCGCTTCCAATCAGCAACACCTTTTTGAAATCCAATGGTGTAGATAGCGCCTTCAGACCAGATAACATCATATTCTTCGTCCGTAAACGGCAGTTCGTCCATTGAAGCACAAAGTGCAGTGATTTTGTCTGCAACGCACTCACGCCGTGCTCGAGTTTCAAGTACATCAAGAAAATCGTGAAGAAAATCGACAGCCGTAACGTCTGCAGTCAGAAGGCGCGCCAAAAGCAAGGCCGAAGACCCCGTACCACAACCGATGTCAGCGATCTTCAATGGGATGTTGCGGTCTATATTCGCAAGGTCAATCGCTTTCGCTGTTTCTGCATCGCCGCCCGGCCCCTGACGATTCGCGCCTTTATGAAGATCTATCAGTAAATGGAGTTCGTTCATTCGTTTTTCCTTCGTTGATTGGAGCGATATCTCGGTGCTCACACACATTGATTTGATGATACCTGGCGAAGCCGGGAAGCAGCAAAATCAAATGTGTATTCGCTTCGAGCCGGTTATACGATCCTGAACCTTGTGAACGTTACGATTCCGATCATATTCTGTTTCGAATGGTCACACGTTATCTGCAGAAGCAGCGCTGTTTTTTCCCTTCCATGCGAACCATACGGTTCCCACGACACCAAATGCGAAAGCCACCGTAAGGTTGAGTTCTGGCGACATCCGCCACAGCAGCGCACCACCGAAAGCAGCGAATGCGACAAGAATGTCGCGGATCAAATAATACAAACCGAACATGGCAGCCTTCCGTCCCTCCGGAGCCAGGTCCATGATAAGAGCCTTGCGGGTCGGTTCGCCGAACTCTTTCAACCCACGCAACACGAATGCTGCCGTAAGAGGTGCGACCGATTTTGAGTAAAGAAGCGCTAACGGAAAGAGGGTAAAGAATCCAAAGGTAATGAGAACGAATGGCTTCTTGCCAAAGTGATCAGCCATGTATGCCACAGGCAGGTATATCAAGACAGCGGTGATGTTTTCGATAGCGGATAGCCAGCCAAAGGTAAGCTCGGAAACTGGCTGGATGATGTACCTCGTGGCCCAAATAACAACGAACGCATCGGGTATTCGTTCACAAAACCGGATGAGTATATCTGACCATAGAAGATTCCGTAAGTTCGGAGGCATCTCGCGCCAGAGACGCAAGGGATTTGCTTCCGGTGTCCGGATTTCTTTTGCATCATCAGTTATCAATCGCTGCTGCACGATGGCCGCAAGCATGGCAAGTACAAGTGCGGCGACGAACGCATGGCGAATCCCCTGTTCGACACCCCATACAGCGATACATGCGCCGCCCGCAACCGGACCAAGCATTTTGGGAAGTCGGCGTACGAGTGCGAGAGCGGAGACACCCATAGTGCGGCGATTTTTAGGCACGACCTTGGCGAGTAGAGCCATCGTTGCTGGCAGTGAAATCGCCGACCAGGAGATGAACAATGCCGCCCCGATCAGAACCGCCCACCACGTATGAATCAGAATGACGGTCATGTAGCCAAGCATGGACAAAACGTTAAAGAGCAGGAGGGCGCGTTTCGTTCCCAGCCGGTCACTCAAGTATCCACCAGGAAACGAATACAGAGCCGACAGGAGATCATCCATTCCAGCCAACAGGCCGATCGCAAGAATCGCCGTGGATGCCTGCGCAAGCTCTTGCAGGTACAGCGGCAAAAACCGCTCAGCCATGTGTTCGCCCATTCCAACCAGAATGACCATCCCCAGCAAACCGAGTATGCTCCGTTTATGGGTGAGCGGTATTGTGTTGGATTTTTCCGATTGTATCGCGTTTTCCAAATCGCGACCCTCACACCCTTCGGCCGAAGATTACCGAATGAAGCCTGGAAACAGCAAATCGACTGTAAACAAATGTCCCTCCGGCATTACGGTGCATCCGTTGTGTTATCCCCACCTGACAACAACCTGATCTTGGCGATTTCACCGGGTTTCTCTTTACCTGAATGGCCATAACGGTTCTGTTACGATTTTCGTATTATCATTTCCGTCGTCTCTTCACAGGTTCCATCGAGCACACGAACTCAAATTCTGTATCCGGAAATTGCGATAGAAACGTGAAAAGCGCGTCGAATTCTTTCTGGTTCTTCAAATTGTGAGAATACCATATCGCGCCGTTGTTACAGAATTCCAGGGAGATTGCGCCTGCCAGAAGCAGCTTGACCCTGCGGGTCTTTTTTGCTTCGCCGACGATATCCCTCACCTGTTTACTGGGCTTGGATATAGCGATCTGCTCCTGATTTTTCCTGTCTTTCGATTGAGCCAGGACTTTCGAGGTCACTCGTAACTTTATCGTATCCATCTGCTTCATCCTGCTTTATTAAAAAGGTTATCACATCGGCGTCCGAACGGATCCCGCAACAGCCTGACGAATGAGGATTTCTGCTGCATGTCGCCGAATTGCCGTCCTTGGTATCACGCACATCCATTGATATTTTGCCGACTGCCTTCAGAATTTTCTCGTTTTATCGTCACAAAATGGCCTTTATATAATATTCATGCACGTTCATTTAATGGTACAGGTACCGTCCATAATCAGCAAGTCGAATGGCGATTTTGGATCGCAGCGGAACCGTGTGAGGCAGCTGCATGGGCAATGATCCGAATCATCCGGGATTCACCTTCTTGGATGGTTCCTTCGATCCTTTCTTCCCTAATCCAGGTTTATCGAGGTTGCCAAATGCGGCAACTTTCAATCAAATTAAGATCAATTTACTCCTGATCGTTGTTGACTGCGTATCGTTTGCTCCGGGTGCCGGAATCGGATAGAATCTGAAAACATGAAACACTCCCGATATACCGGCATAAACAACAATCAAGCTGGTTTACCATTTTCTGCTGCTGTTTCCGGTCACCGCTTCGGGCACTGCCTGATACTGGTGCTCTTTTTTGCTCTCATGCTGTCCGCATCACCCATCCGGGGTCAGGAGGATAGCCTGCTGTGCGCGACAAGTGTCTATCAGGGCCTGGAGGCTTCGGACGCTTTCACCGCAATGCATTACCTGGGCAGTGGGCGCATCATTGCCGGGAAACGATCATCGCAGGCCGCTACCCGCTTTCTGCTGAGTTCCGATTATGGATTAACCTGGGATGTGGTTGGATGCCCGAGTTCGACCGGTGCGCACACTTATTTTTTCGGCCAGAACGGCCCGTTGGTCTTTTCAGGCACAGGCGACACCGGCAATGCCTGCTTGATGAAGAGCACGGATACAGGAGTGACCTGGTCAGTCGCTCTGACTTCCGGCCAGATTCGTTCCCTGCTGGGAACCGCGAACGCTCTGGCGGTGTTTGGTCCGGTATACCTCGGTTCCAACCGCTGGATGGTTAATGTTA
>JAFGMN010000103.1 GCA_016927515.1 candidate division CSSED10-310 bacterium
ACCAAGCGCCCTGACCGCTGCACGCGTTGTCGTCATACCCAATGATGAGAATTCCGTGATTGACGCCGGAAGAATGGGAGTGACTGTAGCAACCGCCGGTATAATAATGCAGATCGTCGTACACGTACATCGCGGCGGCCACCGGACCGGACTGAAGCGCGTTTTTAATGGAAGTCACCGACGAGTTGATTTCTTGATATCCGTCAATGAATGCCACTTTAGCACAACTGCTCTGGGTGCACGTGGTGACCTGTGCCTGATAGGGCATGCAGCTTTCTAGAACACCGCCGGGATACTCGAATATCTCAGGTAGAAACCATCCGCCGCCGCAATCGTAACCGTAGGAATTGCAGGAAAGCAATTGTTGTTCTGAAAGGTCTCTGTCGAGACCATCATAGATTTTCACTGCGCTTTCCACCATGGCCACGGTGGCGAATGCCCAACAACTCCCGCAATTGCCCTGATCTCGGACACCTGTCACACCATTCTGGTCACGCCAGTCGAAATATGCACGCCCTCCGAATGGTAAGCCGTCGATCGAATCTTCCGGTGGTTCGACGTAATCCGAAGGAACGGTCAACGTTAACAAACCGGCTCGCTCCTCAAAGCTTAGCCGAGAAACACCTGTTGGGCCGGCGGTCCATTCGAGATTGTTGTTCTCGATCGCAGCCTGCACGTCTTCAAGTGTCATAGAAAAAACAGGCATGCTCGTGATCACCATCGTTATCCATAAAAAAGACACCAACATTTTTAACTGTTTCATGTGAACCCTCTGACCTACCGAATTACGCCCTGTCAACCCCGTCCCTTTTCTAGTATAATGATCCGGATGGAAGGAGTGCAATCACGATGAACCACTCAGACTCACTCTCGCTTTCCTGTGAATCACCGGATCATATCCGAACGGATATATTACAGACTTTTCCATATGAAGGCAAAAAGCAAAAAATAACCTACGTGACACGGGAGTTTTCCGCGGTCTGTCCCTTTTCCGGTTTACCAGACATCGCATCGGTCGAGATTGTTTACATTCCCCGTCACGTTTGCCTGGAATTGAAGAGTTTGAAATTATACCTGGTTTCCTATCGATCAGTGGGGATTTATCAGGAGCACGCGACACATCGTTTGTTTTCCGATATCGAGAATGTCCTGACCCCTGAATATCTGAAGGTGGTTACACGGTATGCGACACGTGGCGGGATCGATGCCGAATGCCAGATTGAAAGCAGTTAACGGCCTCGCACGGCCACGATATATTGTATCAAGCCCAATCGCCGGATACCCGGAATGGAAATGAATAGGCGATTGACCACGTCTGCACCGGGAAAATCTGCCGGAATCAGACAACGGGTACCTTCCTGCTCGATCCCGAATCCATTGTGAGTCAGCAAGGCACTCACGGTACGGCGATCTTCCCACTTGTGCTCTCCTTCGGGCATTTTCATGTGCAAAGCCTCCAGCACATGCAGAATCGGTTCCCACAACGCGTTCGCCCATGTGATGATCACACGCGTACCCGGACGGGCAACGGCTGCAATCGATGCAATGGCGGCACCGGGGTCATATAAGTGTTCAATCACATCGGACATAATGATGGCATCCCACTGATTCGAGTAATCCACGATTTCCTGGTCAGCCATTGTTTCCGCATCCCCGACATGAAATCGCAGGTTCGATCGATCCATCCATCGCTTTCTGGCCAGATCAACCATGTTCTCAGCGATATCCACACCCAAACCCGCTTTCGGATCCAGATGCGCCAACAGCGCTCCGGTTCCACAGCCGATTTCAAGAATCACAATCTCCCGATGATCCGGTACCAATTCGATCAGCAAGGCTTTCAACTGCGCATGGTAATACCGGGACCGTTGCTTATAGGAATCGTAATCCGGCGCGATTGATTCGAAATGATCCTTCACCTTGCAGCGAAGCGTTTCAGTGGGTTTCCGCTCCGGCATTCTTTTTCGTCTTTCCACACGATTCATTGGAGGAATCGATTGAAAATTTCCGGCACGCCATGATCCCCTGCACATGGAACCAGTACCGAATCAGCGTCCATAGCACTCCCAATCCATATGTGATCGAAGAAGTCAGCGAAACCGTTGATGAATCCTTTTCATATCGTGTTTCAACCGGAATCTCCATGAATCGAGCATGGGCGATCAGGAGCTGACCGATAATTTCATTGTCGAAAACGAATCCTTCAGAATTCCGCTCGTACGGGATCGATTCGAGGATGCGACGAGAATACGCGCGGTATCCGGTATGGCACTCAGTGAAAGACGTCCGCTGAACAAGATTCTGAAGCGTGGTTAAAATTCGGTTGAAAATGAATTTATAAAGCGGCATGTTACCTTTAAGCGGCGCTCCAAGGAAACGGGAAGCGAAAACCACGTCGACATCACCTCGTAAAATCGGCTGGACTATCTCCGGAATGATCGCAGGGTCGTATTGGTAATCCGGATGCAACATGACAACAACCTCGGCTCCTGATTCCAACGCGGCATTATAGCATGTTTTCTGATTTCCTCCGTATCCCCGATTCCATCGGTGAGTAAACACTTTCAATTTGAGCTGCTTTGCCACATCGACCGTATTGTCCCAGCTGCAGTCATCCACCACAATAACTTCGTCAACCCAGCCGGGAGGTATCGCTTGCACTGTTTTGGATAACGTATTGCCAGCATTGTATGCAGGCATTACGACCACGACTTTTCCATTGAACGGTTCCGTTCGCGCCGGTAAATCCTTCATCACACTCGTTCCCCGAATCCTCGTTCTCTTAATCTTCAAGTCACGGAATCAACAGCGACGAATTGCTGAAAAAAGTTCCCGCTATACACGCTGTCATCATACACGCCAGAGTAGCAGCAAACAATGATCGAATGCCGCAGCGCGCGATATCCGATGTGCGATCACGGGCCAAAGCGGATACTCCTCCGACGAAGATGGCGATGGAGCCGATATGGGCAAACCCGCAGAGTGCATAGGTTGCGATAACGGCGGATCGTGGATGCGTCAACCCGTTTCGGGCCATCAGAATCGCGAGATCTTGGTAAGCCGGGACTTCCGTGACAATGGAGCGTTCACCGATGATTTTTGCGATTTCCCAGGCATCCGCGATGGGAACGCCGGTTATCAGGGTAGGGAGATAGAACAGGTATCCCATGAGAGCGGCAAGGTTCCACTGAATGGAGCAGTTAAAGAGGGAATTGATTCGATCGCCGGTACTGACCAGGCAAAGGTCGGCCAGTGCGACCAGACCGAGGACGGCAAGAAGGAGACCAGCAATATTGAGAATCAGATTAATCCCGGTCTCAGCGCCATGAATGATAGCGGTAAAGGGTGATTCAGGCTTCTGGTAGTGAATGGGCACATCTTTGCCGAGGGTGACGGGGGTTTCCTTCTCTGGATAGAGGATTTTTGCCATTAACAGGCCAGCGGGTGCGGAAAGAAAGGATGCGGAGATGAGGTGAGCGGCAATGGTTGGGAAGACGTCCTGGAGCGAAAAAACGTATACAGCAAGGACATTGGATGCGACAGTGGCCATGCCGCAAGTCAGAATGGCGCAGAGTTCTGATCGGGTCATTGCTGCGATATGGGGCTGAATGGTCAGTGCGGATTCAATGCCGACAAAAATATTGCTGGCGGCACACAGAGCTTCCGCTCCCGAAATACGCATCAACCGGCTGAACACCCGTGCAAACAGCCTGATCAACCAGGGAAGCGTACCGAAATAGTAAAGCAGAGCCATGAGGGCAGAAAAAAACACGATGGAGGGAAGTCCCTGAAATGCAAAATAGAACCCTAAACTGGTTTCTCCCATGGTATTTTCCGAACCCGGTGGAAGGGCCAGCCGGTTGAATAGGAACTGGGAACCCGAAGAAGCGCATTGTAAGATAGATACGACCACGCCATTCAACCACAAAAAGAATCGACTTCCGGGGGGGATTCTAAAAATGATAACGGCAAACGCACTTTGTAGGGCGATTCCCCAAGCGACAAGTCTCCAGTTGATCGATCGCCGATGGTTTGAGAAACACCAGGCCACAAAGATGAACACGAAAATGCCAGTGAAACTGATCCAATTGTACGATTCCATCATCCGACTCCTTCCTTTCCGACCGATACCGCGTGAAACAGTATAACGCGATGCCCTCGGAGTGAAAACGATGTCTTTTCAATGGCAATAATGACGTAAAATATGATATGGAAGGGATTAACCACGATTACGTTTCAGGAGGTCGACGTGGAACAGGAACTCAGCATTGTCATCCCGGCGTACAACGAGGAATCGGACATCGGCCGATGCATCGAAACGGTGGGAGCCTATTTCCGCCGTTTGAACGTTTTGTATGAAATTATCGCTGTGGATGATGGATCCACCGATCACACATTGAGTCGGATCCGAGAGATCTCGGAAACGGATTCGCGGATACGGGCACTGACCAACGGAGAAAACAAAGGGAAGGGATACACGGTTCGCCATGGTGTCATGGCCAGTCTGGGTCGTTTTGTGTTGTTCACGGATGTTGACCTGTCGACTCCGATTCATGAATACGAGCGGTTAAAACCGTTTCTCGATCAGGGATATGACGTCGCTTTCGGTTCGCGGGCACTGGCAAAATCGCAGTTGAAGATCAAGCAGCCATGGTATAGAATTTATTTGGGGCGATTGGCGAATCGGGCCATTCAGCTTGTTGTGCCGGCATTGCGTGGTATTCGTGATACTCAATGTGGTTTCAAGCTCTTTGCAGGTGATGCGGCCCGGCGGATTTTCCCGTTGCAGCGGATCGAACGATGGGGATTCGACTTTGAAATTCTCCATATTGCCCGGAAGTACGGCTATCGTGTAGTGGAAGTCCCGGTGGAATGGAGTCATTCGGGAGATTCGCGGATTCGGATGAGCGATTATCCGCGAACGCTGCATGAGCTTGTGAAAGTTCGCATGAACGAAGCGAAGGGATTATACGAATACAGAGAGTAGCCGAGTGACCGGTTTCCCGAGCAGCACAGCGTGCATTTGCATGATGAATAACCCGGTTGTGCAGAGGTATCGAACCGGCACAGGCCGAAGAAATTACCGCATCGTATCAGGAGGTTTATGTTGGCAGGAAAAAAACGCAAATCAAAAAACCGAGGTCCATTTCAACAACGGAGTGAAGATTTCGGAAACTCGAAAAACTACACCAACAATCGTCAGTCGAACACGCGGGGGAAAACATCGCAATACTACTGCGACATTTGTGGCACGACACTGCCGAAGTATGGGAACGATCAGCCGTTATGCCCAAGATGCTTAATTCCCATGCTTCAGGTGCGTAACGAAACCCCCGGATTCAAGTCTTCGAGGAAAACATCCTACGATTACAGTTCCCGGATTTTTTACCCGACTGAAGGGCATCCGCAGTATAAAAATCTGCCCAAGAACCATCCGGATCCTGATGATGAAGAAGCCATGGCCTATTATAACGCGCAGCGGGAGCGTGATCGTCATCAGAATCAGAATAAAAATCAGAATCAGTCCCAGAATCAGTCCCAGAATCAGAATCAGGGCAGCGGCGATCAGCGTGGCTCGAAGAACAGGCGGAACAAGCCGTTTCAACGGCGACCGCGTAGCGACGACCAGGGACCGTCATCCGAGCGAGACCATCGTCACCGGGAACGAGAACCCCGCGAAACAATGCGTGAAAACGCGTTAGATGTCGTGGTAAAAACACCACTACCTGTCCGAGTTGAACCTGTGGGTGATCCGGTGAAGGAGTCAACTGATGAGCGAGAATCCCGTGGAGTTCGGGAACACCGTCCCTCATCACGATCGCGGAAGCCTCGACCGCCTAAAAGCAAGCTACAGATCGATACTGCTTCTGTTTCGCACGACGATGAAGCCACCGATAAAATGCTCCGAGAGGAAGACTATACCGGAACAGCGTTGACCAGCGACCGATCTGCAGCAACCATTCTCAGCGATGCAAAGCGTGACTCCTCACATACCAGCCAGGGCCTGGTGCATTCCGATTACGAAACCGGGTCAAATATCGCTCCAAAAGAACAGGATAACCGATCATCGTGATCATTCTTGCCACGCTCTGCTACGTGCGGAAAGATAACGAAACCCTGATGCTTTTCAGGAATAAGAAACCCGGTGATATTCATCGCGGAAAATGGAATGGTCTCGGGGGTAAATTCGAGCCGGGCGAATCCCCGGAAGAATGCGCACGTCGTGAAGTATATGAAGAATCCGGATTGATTGCGGATCAGCTTCACCTGCGTGGCGTTCTGACTTTTCCATCGTTCGATGGAACCAACGACTGGATCGTGTTTGTTTTTATCATCGACGGTTTCCACGGAGACCTCATTGACTCTCCGGAAGGACAGCTCGAGTGGATCACCGAGGATCGTCTTCTGACGATCC
The DNA here is from genome assembly GCA_016927515.1 of candidate division CSSED10-310 bacterium. GTDB lineage: Bacteria > CSSED10-310 > CSSED10-310 > CSSED10-310 > CSSED10-310 > JAFGMN01. The sequence goes on from JAFGMN010000103.1 coordinate 6,416, forward strand.
CCTTGTGGGAGGGCGACCGGATTTTTCTGCCGTGGTTAAACCAACCGGATTTTTTCAGCGGAAAGTTTACGTATGAAAAGGGTACTTTGAAGGATCACTCCGTATCCTTTTATTCATACCATTATTGCGGGTGACCGCTTGTGAAAGGAGATCGCATGGCATTCAATCTGAAAGGCCGAAATTTTTTAACTCTTCTCGATTTTACTCCCAAGGAGATCGGTTTCCTGATCGACTTGGCAAGCAAGCTGAAACTTGACAAGTATGCCGGGACATTCAATCGAAATCTGGAAGGAAAAAACATCGCTCTGCTTTTCGAAAAACCGTCGACACGGACCCGATGTGCATTTACCGTCGCAGCTGTTGATGAAGGTGCTCATGCCGAATATCTCGGAAAAGGCGATATTCAGTTGGGCAAAAAAGAATCGGTCAAGGATACAGCCCGGGTCTTGGGTCGCATGTTCGACGGCATCCAGTTTCGCGGTTTCTCACACGAAACCGTTGAAATCCTAGGAGCGTATGCTGGGGTTCCGGTATGGAATGGATTGACCGATCTGTATCATCCTACCCAGGTTCTCGCCGATTTTCTCACCGTGCTGGAAGAATTCGGATACCTTTCCGGTATCTCATTCGCGTATCTCGGCGACGGCCGGAACAATGTCGCCAACTCCTTGATGATCGGCAGCGCAAAAATGGGAATAGACTTCCGGATTGTCTCTCCCGAAACCCTCTTCCCGGATAAAAACTTAGTGGATAAATGCCGCGAAATCGCCGATGGTACCGACGCGATGATTACCATCACGGACTCCATTGAAGAAGGCGTCCGCGATGCTGATGTCATCTACACTGACGTCTGGGCATCCATGGGTGAGGAAAGCAAAATCGCTGAGCGAATCCAGTTACTGAAACCGTACCAGGTCACGATGGACGTGTTCGAGAAAACGGAAAACGATTCCGCGATCTTTTTGCACTGCCTGCCATGCTTCCACAACCTGGAAACCGAAGTATCGCACAATAACCCAAGCATTTGTGAGGCAACCGAAGAGGTTTTCGAATCCGGATTCAGCCGGGTCTTCGACGAAGCAGAAAACCGGGTGCATACCATCAAAGCCGTGATGGTTGCCACCTTGGGTAAATAAAACGGACGATGAAATTACCCTTGACTGCCTTCCGACCGGCTGATACATTCCCGATATCGGGCGCTTAGCTCAGCTGGGAGAGCGCTGCTTTCACACGGCAGAGGTCGGCAGTTCAAGCCTGCCAGCGCCCATGACGACTCCGGAACAATCCGGAGTTTTTTTTACCGTCACTTTGTTTTCGCCATTGTTTTGCCTATACTGATTGATGGAGGATATGATGCAATCAGCTATCCTACATGTTGACGGTGACGACTTTTTCGCAGCACTGGCCCGGCACCACGATCCAAAGCTCCGGAAAAAACCGGTGATTATCGGCTATCTGCGCAGTCGCGGTGCCGTCGTTGCCGCATCATACGAAACACGATGCTCCGGGATATCCCCAGGAATGACCATGCAACACGCTGCGCGCCTGTGCCCGGATGCCGCCATGGTGCAAATCGATTGGGACCGCGTACGTATCGCATCCGACACCCTGCTTCGTATTCTGAATCGATACTCCCCACTCGTGGAAACAATGGGTGCCGATGCAGCGTTCATGGATTATTCCGGATGCCACGCCCTGTTCGGGCCGCCACAGGATTTCGCCCGTCGCCTGCAGAAGGAAATCGGCGATAGGATGCATATCTCGGCTTCGGTGGGTGTATCGCCGGACAAAGCTGTCAGCCGGGTTGCGTGTCGGTCCGCTAAACTCGGAATGATGCAGTGGGTGAAGCCCGGCGATGAGGTTGCTTTTCTTGCGGCGTGTCCGCTAGGCTGGCTGCCGGGAATTGACGATGCGCTTCGCATTCAGTTTGAGTATATGGGAGTGCGCAGTATTGGCGATCTTGCCCGGATTCCAGTCGAGGTGATGGAGCATGTATTGGGGGCGACGGGCCGGTTGCTGGCGCTGCGGGCGCGGGGGATGGAAAATGCGCGGGTTCGTGGCTGCCGGGATACGGACGCGTTGGAATCATCGAAGGAGTTTGCCGACGATGCGATTTCGCCCGAACAGATTCTTGTGGACATTGCCGGACTCTGTTCTCACATAGGTTTCCGACTGCGTCGCTCCCGCTTGTCCGTGCAAACCCTTCAGCTTAGTATTCACTACATTGATGGCCGGATTGTTTCGGGTCAGACGTTACTGACACCCCCCAGTCATCGGGACCCGGATCTTTTCCAGGCAGCCCGAAACCTGTTCCTCCGGCTGTATCTGCGCCGGGTACGTGTGCGGCGAATCGATTTGTGTGCAAAAAAAACAGCTTACTGTCCCGCGGAGCTTCCTTTAGGAGACGCAGTGCACCGCGTAAAATGGAACCTTGCCCTGGCTGCTGCCGATGCCGCCCGTTCCCGTTTTTCGGAACACGCCGTTCAGCTCGGTGCAGCCTTGGCGACGCGTCAGTCACCCGTTTGACTGGGGATGTGTGAATACAGGTAAACACCGCATTTATCACACAGGACCAGTGTATTGTTATCAGCGGCTGTCGCGGCAATCTGAGGTCGAACTTTGACAAAGCAGTTTCCGCAGCTTTTTTGATTCAATTCCGCGACTGCCCGGCCGTTTTTTCGAATCAGCCGATCATAGTTATCACGAATATCGTCACCCAGTTTCCCATATCGTTCCCGATACGCAATCTCCGCTTCACTCAGCCGCCGGCGCTCCTCATGCAACTCCGCCTCCAACACCTTTTGCTCCTGACCAATCCGCTCCTTCTCCGAGTTCAGATAGCCTTCCGCTTCCGTCAACTGATCCCGCGCACGATCAATCTCTTCCATGCTGAGAATAATCTCGGTTTCCGCATCAGAAATACGTTCGCTCAGCACCTCGATTTCCTTGTTCAAGGCTTGATATTCCCGATTGGATTTTAACTTGAACAACTGTGTACGATACTTCCCCTGCATATCCCGCGAATCGGTGATAAGGCGTTCACTCTTCCGTATCTTTCCTTCGTTCTCGGTGATGGAGACCTTGATTGCGTCAACCTTCGTTCGAGCTCCGGTCAGTTTCTCGGTCAACGATGCGATGAGTTCAGGTATTTCCCGGCAACGTCGCTGATGCGCCTGAATTTCATCGAGAAGATGTTGAAGATACATTAGGTTTTCTAAAACAGGATTCAAATCTCATTCCCCCCAAATACAAAAAAACGGGGTGTATCACGCGATACACCCCGTTGTGAGTCACAAAAAGGTTTTGTTAGCAACAACAGCTCCAAACCGGCCTCCATATCGAAACAACAATGGGCCCAGTAGGACTCGAACCTACGACCAACCGGTTATGAGCCGGTAGCTCTAGCCAACTGAGCTATGGGCCCAAGTTCCAGCAACCATACCACCCGTCGTCTAATGCGTCAAGGCATCTTCTGTTTGTCGAGTAAATTGAGAATCTCGACATGGCGACGCAGGAGCGACTCCGTTTCAGCATCGGAGATTCCGGGTTTACCCAGATTTTGCATAATCTGTGATATCTCGTTTCGCAAAGCCCTTTCTTCAAATCCTTCGATCAACGATTGAAAAATAACGGCAGGATCGTCATCAATCAGACGGTGCCGAATCTCCGGATCATCGAATAAGTCGATCAGAGCCGATCGTACGGATGTCGATGTCGTATCATCAAGCATCCGGGCAACAGCGAACGATCCATAGGACTCCATATCGCTCTGGAGCATCGAATACACCTCGCGACCAAGTTTCGTCATCATATGATCGGGGGTCAGCGGGTTTTCCTCCCAGAGAAGGTAGTCGGGATTTTGAATGAAGAAAAAGAAAAGGTCACGTTCTCGTGAATCCAGCAATGGAGTCACTGTGGGGTGGCTGATGGTGGAGCCGGAGCGAGCTGATTCAGTGCGGATCCGGCGGATTCGATACCGCTTAAGCAACTCAAGAACGGAGTCGCTGGGAACATGGACAAGATCAGCAATTCGAGCGATGCAAGTTCCTCTGTCGATGGCATTCTCGATATCTGTAAGGAAGGGAAGCATTTCTTCCACGATTGTGCGTCGTCCGGAAGCAATGGACAAATCGTGGCGACGTGAGGCCGTTCGAATCAAGAAGTCGATCGCTTGAACCGATTGCGCCAGCAAGCTGCGGAATCCTTCAATGCCGTCTCGGCGGATCACATCATCCGGATCCAGACCATCCGGCAAAGGCACTGCCCGGGCTTCGATACCGGCGCTGAGTGCCGATTCAAGAGCCCGGCAGGCTGCTGAAATCCCTGCCGAATCCGAATCAAAAATGAAATACACGGACTGAGCATATCGTTTAACCAGTTTAAGTTGCATTTGAGTCAGTGAAGTGCCGCACGGAGCGACGCAGTGGGAAATTCCTGCCTTATCAACGGCCATCCGATCGAAGTACCCTTCGACGACCAGTACGTCGCGAGTTTGTCGAATCGCTTTCTGAGCTTCGTACAGACCATAGAGGATCTGACTTTTATTATATATTGGCGATTCGGGAGAATTGATGTATTTAGCGGGATCATGGCCCAGTGTACGCCCGCCAAAAGCAACGATGGATCCTGAACGATGATCCCGAATCGGAATGATGATCCGATTCCTGAACCGATCATAAATCCGTTGCTGGTCGGACTTTTCAGCAACCAGACCGGCTCGTAGCAACATCGAAGCTGGAGCATTCAGTTTTTTTACCAGGAAATCCCACTGATCGGGTGCATAACCCAGTCCATATCGATTGATGTCTCGAACAGAAAACCCCCGCTTTTCCAAATAGTCACGGGCACTGGAAGATGCCGGATCACGAAGCAGGCAGTCACTGTACAGCTTCCAGGCTCGTTTCATGATTTCCAGCAGATTCTCTTTCTCTCCGCGATGTTCCGCTGTTTCACGAGGGACATCCGGAAGACTGACACCCGCCTGGCTCGCAAGTCGCTCCAATGCCTCGAAAAATGTGATATGCTCGATCATCATCAAAAAGGTAAACACATTGCCGCTGGCTCCACATCCAAAACACTTGAAAATCTGCCGTTCGGTATTAACTGTAAACGATGGCGTTTTTTCCTGATGAAACGGACAGGAACCCTTGAAATTTCTTCCTGCACGTTTCAATGGAACATACTCACCCACGACACGCTCAATCGCCATACGATCTCGTATTTCATCAATCACTGTCTGGGGTATTTTGCCTTTAATTGTCATATAAAACCCCTGATAAGGGTCAATCTCCTGTGTTCATTCTCACCACAGTGACACCCCCACCGCCTTCGCTGGCATCGCCGCTTCGCGCACTGAGCACCCGGGATGTCCGGCGAAGATACTTAACCACTGCGTCCTGCAGTTTCCCCGTGCCGAATCCATGAATAATCGTTATCTCCGAAATTCCGGAACGAATCACCTGATCCATGTAACGATCTAACTCATCCAATGCTTCGTCAACACGTTTTCCGACGAGATTCAATCGGAGCAATGGCATGATAGGTTCACTGACATCCACGGAAATTTCAACCGGCGGGCGCGAGGTTCCTGTTGTGGGCGAGTGTCCGGATCGAACCCACCCTACCCCGCTGCATTCAACTCTCACCTTTTTACCCTGCATGTCAACCCAAAGATATTTGTCTCCATCCAATTTTACGAAACGCGCTTCTTTTCTAAACCGTTTCACCCAAATCATATCACCTTCGGTCAGAGTATCGGGGTCGAAAGGAGACTCATTAACCGGTATGGATCGATCCATCAGATCATCCACTTGAGCGACAAGATGATCCACGGCTTTGCCATGTGTTTTTACGATTCGTTCAGCCGCTTCGGTCGCTTCGGCGTCTGGCAATGAACGCTTTCGGAGCGCGTTTAGCTCCTTTTTCAAAATATCCCGTTGGTGATAGATATCCGCTAGCAATTGCTGCGAATCCCGGGTAGTTTTATCAAGAATCTCTTTCGCTTCCCGCTCCGCACGTTTCAGTACGTCTTCCCGTGCC
>JAFGMN010000104.1 GCA_016927515.1 candidate division CSSED10-310 bacterium
AACCGATGGACTGTCAACCCGGCCGAGGATCATCTTGTTGGCGGGAAGACCGCTGCCGATGATGCCGACGATCTCCACCTGCATCGGTTCAAGTTCCGTTCCGGAAAAGCAGGAGTATCCCGTGCACATCATTCCGGCAGTGACCTGGTCCAGGGGGAGGATGCCGGTGGCTGGCGACTCGGAAGGCGACTCGACCGACGGCCCGGCGGCGATGACCAGATGATGGTCTGTCAGCAGAGGCCAAGTGACCACGACAAGAATCACAGGAAGAAGGCAAAACAGGGGGGTCTGGCGCGTAACTCCGAGTGACAGGATCATGCGAGTTCCAGCATATCCGAGAAAGAATAGAGACCCGGCTGTCGGCGGACGAGCCATCGAGTGGCTTCCAGTGTTCCCGATGCGAAAACGTCGCGATCCAATGCCCGATGGGTGATCGTGATATCCTCCATGGGGGAGACCAGACGAATCGTATGCTCACCGAATATCATGCCCCCACGCAGACCGACCGTTTCGATCCGGCGTTTCGGCCCATGATCTTTCAAGCGCTGCTCAAATGCTCGGGCGGTACCGCTGGGCCGATCCTTTTTTTCGGAATGGTGCGTTTCAATGATCATCGCATCAAACGACTCCGGCAACGCGGCGGCTGCTTGAGCCACCAGTTTCAGCAAGAGGGTGATCCCGATGCTGAAATTCGGAGCATACATGACCGGGACCGTTTCGGACGCTGCTTTTAGGGCTATTCGGCCGTTATCGGACAGATCGGTCGATCCGGAAATGACCGCCCAACGGTTTTTCGTTGCCCAATCACACGCTTTTTCCACGCCGCCGGACAGCGAAAAGTCGAGAACGATGCCCGGGGAAACGTCCGGGGGAGCATCGCATTCTTTTGTCAATAGCACACCGGTCTGCGGCAGGTGATGATAATGACCGGCATCCTGAAACACTCCCGGATGGCCGTCAGCTTCGATCGCACCGGCAAGGGTCATATCCGGTGCTTGCTGAATCTGCTTGATCAGCCGCTTCCCCATGCGGCCGCCGGCTCCCCAAATCACGACGTGAATCATGATCGATTCTCCAGCAAACCGGCATTGCGCAATGCTCGCTCAATGGTCGGAAATGATTCGACCTGCACCGTGGTCAGGGGCAGGCGTAGCTCGTTCTCGATCATTCCCATCAGTGACAACGCTGCTTTCACCGGCATTGGATTCGATTCCACGAACATGGCTTTGATGAGCGGGTACAGCTCGCCGTGAACCAGCCGGGCCTCGTCCAGCCGAGTGTTTCGCCAGCAGGCGAGCAACCGGGCCATTCGAACCGGATCGACATTCGATGTCGTAGAGATGACGCCGTGAGCACCGATGGCAAGCATCGGAAGCGTCAGACTATCGTCACCAGACAATACCGTTATCTTCCCGGTCAGGGTCATCAGCTCAGACACCTGATCCAGGTTGCCTCCGGCTTCCTTGATAGCGACCACGGCATCAAGTTCCGCTAGTTTGGCAACGGTTTTAGGCAGCATGTTCACGCCGGTTCGGCCCGGCACGTTGTACAGGACCAGAGGCACGTCGGTTTTCGACGCAATTTCCGAATAGTGCGCAAACAATCCTTCCTGGGAGGGCTTGTTATAATAGGGTGTGATCAGCAATACACCATCCACGCCCAGGGCTTGAGCGGCCTGGGTTCGCTCGATGGTTTCCTCGGTGCTGTTCAGGCCGGTTCCCGCCAGAAGAAACGCGTGGCGGGAATGGTGCCGGATTTCCTCGTCCGCCCAGATGATCAGCCGCTGAATCTCGTCCCAGCTCAGGGTGGCGGCTTCACCGGTGCACCCGGCAACCAGAATGCCATCAGTACCGCTGTTCAACTGGTGGCGAACCAAGCGCCGAAACCCGGCTTCATCCAGTTCACCGTATTTAAACGGGGTCACAAGCGCAGTCGTCAAACCTTCAAACATGAATGCCTCTCTTTCATGAATGCCTCTCTTTCTTCACCGTACCGAAATCGTCCATTCGTCACTCTGATCCGATTCATTGAATCGCGGCGATGAATCAACGGACGTGACGGCGTATCCATAGTGCTCGCCCGGCTGGACAGACGAGTCAATAAACGTATTGGAAGAGACCGGTCCATCCGGTGTTAACCGAATGAATGCCGTGCTGGTCCCGGTTCTTCGGTACACGTGATACCCTGCCAGATCCGAACCGGCGACATGACGCCAGTTGAGATACACGTCACCTGAAACAGCGGCTCCGGTCAAATCCATGGGCGCTGGTGGAGGAAACACATCGGTTGTTACCACTTCAACCGCTTCGGAATATTCTCCTGGAACGTCACCGGGAAGAACCATGACGCGGATCCGGTACCGGTACACTGTATCGATGGCGACGGAATCATCACGGTACTCCGCTGGCTGGGTTGCTTCGACCCGGGCAACCATCGTGTACCGCATGGAATCCCCCGTGCTGCGGTGAATCTCAGCGAAATCCCATTGGGCCAGCGGCAAACCCCGGCAATTGGTTTCCGGCGCTGCCCAGCGCAGTGTCACGCGATTCTGCCCGACTTCACCAGTCACGTTCCGGGGGGGTCCCGGAACATGCATCCACGGGATCCGTATTGGAGTGGATGGTTCTGATGTCACTCCATCCGCGCTTACGGCGACGATCATGTAGTAGTAATTATACCCGGGCACAAGGATATCCGGGCCCCGGTCGGTGTCCGCATCGGGTATCATGCGGGGTTTCCGGATCTTCCGGTCTCCGGGAACCCAGATCGGCCCCGACACAATTCCCGGATCTTCCCAGGTGATTCGCGCCTTGGCCCAGTCCGGATCGCTCGGCGTTACCGGTATACCTTCCACCCAGGCAATGATGCTGTATTCATATTCGGTTGGCAGGATGTCCGGATGACGGGAAGACCCTGATCCCTGCCCCGGTTCCGAATCAATCTCCGGTGTCATCACCTGATCTGCCCCTGTCGGGACCGTAAGAGGGGTGTCCGGTGCAGGGTCCGTTGGAGGGATGTCCGAGTCATGTGCGTGTTGGGTGGACGTTGATGGTGGGGTTGATGTCGTTTTTCCCGTTTTTTCTGTTGATTCGGTCAACCCGCCGCGTCTGCGGAGAATGAGATATGCTGCGGGGGCATCCAGAACATTTCCGCGGCTGTCGAACAGGACGGGTTCCCATTGAAGACTGATGGTGTTGCAGGTCATATCGGCCTGGATACCGGTAATGGTGGCCAGGCGAAGGGGTTCTGGTGGAGTGAGCCGGGTTTTATGGCCGCATCCGGACAGGCCAACGAGTAGAATGATGGCTGCCGGCAGAGCGGTTATGCGGATAGGATGGAGCATCACAGATCGTGTCATCAGAATCCGACCTTTCCTTTTTTCCGGATGTTTTCTGTCTTCGCGATCATGTCGATCGAGACGCGTTCGCGGACGTAATCGACGGTGATCGGGATCGTTTTGCGTCCCATATCGGAGGCGTGGAACGAGATGTCATCCAGGAGAGCTTCCATGATGGTATGCAAGCGCCGGGCACCGATATCTTCACATGATGTGTTGGCTTGTTCGGCCAGTTCGGAAATGGTAGTCAATGCATCGTCGTGAAAATCCAGTGTGACGCCTTCGGTGCCGAGGAGATGACGGTATTGGGAGACGATGGAGTTTTCTGGTTCCACAAGGATTCGTTTCAGCTCGGTCCGGGATAGGCTATGGACATCGACTTTGACGGGGAACCGGCCTTGGAGTTCGGGGATCAGGTCAGCAGGTTTCGATACGGAAAAAGCGCCGGCGGCGATGAACAGGATATGATTGGTGCGAACCAATCCGTATTTTGTCATCACGGTGGAGCCTTCGATAATCGGCAGGATATCCCGTTGAACGCCTTCACGCGAAACATCTGGGCCGCTTCCAGCCTCGCGGCCGGCAACCTTGTCGAGTTCATCGATGAAGACGATGCCGTTTTGTTCAACCCGTTGGATGGCATCAAAAATCACACGGTCCATATCGACGAGTTTGGCCTCTTCTTCATCGGTGAGAACGCGCTGAGCATGAGGTACTGCCATTTTCTTCTGTTTTTTCTGCTGATTGAACAGACCGGGCATCATTTCCTTGATTTGCATCCCGATTTCTTCGACACCGGAGGAGGAAAAGACTTCGATGAGGCCTCCGTGTTTTTCGTGGACGCTCATTTCCACGTTTCGGTCGTTGAGTTTTCCATTGCGCAGGAGGATTCGGAGCTTTTCCCGGGTTCGGTTGTAACTAGCCCGGGCATCCCGCACGGCATCCGGGGCTGTATTCACTGTGTCCGCTATTGATTCCAGATCATCACCCGAACCCCCATCCTCATCGAGATGCAGCAGGGTGTCCCGCATCGGTTGCGGCGGAGGAAGCAGCAGATCGAGAAGGCGTTCTTCGGCAATGGCGGCGGCCTGGTCATGGACGCGTCGTTTGTGTTCGCCCTTAACCAGGCTCACTCCCAGTTCAGTGAGATCTCGAATCATCGATTCAACATCACGCCCGACATAACCCACTTCGGTGAATTTAGAGGCTTCGACCTTGATGAACGGTGACCGTGTCAGCCGGGCGATGCGGCGTGAAATCTCGGTTTTTCCAACACCGGTGGGTCCGATGATCAGGATATTTTTCGGAAGAATCTCTTCGGCGATATCCGATGGTAACTGCTGGCGTCGCCAGCGATTCCGCAAGGCGATGGCCACGGCACGTTTGGCTTTTTGCTGGCCGATGATGAAGCGATCGAGATACTCGACGGTTTGCGGGGGAGTCAGCAAATCACCGGTGAATGGTTCATTTGGCTCGAGGATGTTTGTCATTGTATATTTTCAACAACCTTTCCAGACTGACATGCGTATATTTTTGCGTTGTTGTGAGATGGGCGTGTCCCAGCAATTCCTGGATAGCCCGGAGATCAGCGCCGGAATCCAGCAAGTGTGTTGCGAAACTGTGTCTCAATTCATGCGGATGCACCCGCTTGGTCAACCCGGCATCGTAACCCAGCTGTTTCAGAATCCGGTGAATACTCCGGGTTGTCAGCCGGGTTCCCCGGAGGCTGATAAAAACCGGTCCGGCGCCACCGATCCGGGCGTTGTCGCTGCGAACCACTCGTCGTTCGTTCAGATACCGGTTCAAACGGTCCACAGCCGGCTCCGTGATCGGAACGATCCGTTCCTTGCGTCCTTTTCCCAGGACGCGGATTTCCATGCCGGTGGAGTCGATATCATTGAGATCCATGGATGCAAGTTCGCTGACGCGAATGCCGGTGGCATATAACAGCTCGGCAATGGCGAAATTCCGCAGTAATTTGATGCCGAGAGAGCCATCGGGGAGGGTGAGTAGAAGATTGGCTTCAGCGATGGTCAGGTATGTGGGAAGCGTGAGGTGGCGGCGTGGG
>JAFGMN010000003.1 GCA_016927515.1 candidate division CSSED10-310 bacterium
CGGGACGCAATCACGCCTTCGTGAACATCCCGCAATGTCGGCAGCCGAAGATGCTCCGCCGGCGTCACATAACACAGAAAATCCGCCCCTGACCAGGCTGCCAGAGCGCCACCGATCGCCGATGTGATATGATCATATCCCGGCGCAATATCGGTAACCAAGGGACCCAGCACATAAAACGGTGCCCGCCGACACAGGGTTTTCTGTATTTCCATGTTTGTCCGAATTTGATTCATCGGCACATGACCCGGACCCTCGATCATGACCTGCACACCGGCATCCCATGCCCGGTCCGTCAACTCACCCAATGTGATCAGTTCCTGTATCTGCGCGCGATCGGATGCATCGGCCAGGCATCCCGGCCGCAACCCGTCACCCAGGCTCAATGTCATATCATACTCCCGGGCAATATCGAGCAACCGGTCAAAATGCGCATACAACGGATTTTCCTGTTTGTTCTTCACCATCCATTGAGCCAGAAGCGCTCCCCCACGGCTGACGATCCGCGTAACTCGCCCCTGCCGGTTCAACCTCTCCAGCGCAGCCAACGTGACGCCACAGTGGACTGTGATAAAATCCACACCATCCTCACCATGCCTTCGAATCACGTCGAACAATGCTTCCACCGTCATCTCCCGGATCGGCCGGTCATGATTGAGCAGCTCCGCCGCCGCTTCATACATCGGAACCGTTCCCAGCGGCACCGGACACACGGATCGGATCTGCCGCCGAATATCCCGGATATCACCTCCGGTGGATAAATCCATCACCGCATCCGCTCCCGCCTTCACGGCCACCGCGACCTTCTCGATCTCGTCCGCAGGATCCGTCACATCCGGCGAAGTCCCGATATTCGCATTGATTTTTACGGTGAACGATTCACCCACTACCCGCGGCGCCGCCAACATATGACGGTTGTTACACGGTAAACATGCCGTTCCACGGCTTAATCCCTCGATCACCTGCTCAACGGTGACCTCTTCCTGCAACGCCACCAACTCCATCTCGCGCGTTACATGGTTTTTCAGAGCAGCTTCCCGCTGCGTGCGGTATTCCGTCATGTCATTCCCTTTCTATCCTTCCCAGCCCCTCTCAATCGGGCTGAATGTTTTCACCTTATGAGCATCCCATCATGGAGTCAATACGGAACTTGTATTCGGGCGTTTCGGAAAGAAATGAACGATTTGACGAGTTGGGACGTAATGTATACCGTCACGATGGCATACGAAACCAATCGTTCGATCAGGAGACATAATGACTCATCCGTACTTCAACCGCACGTCGACAATGCATCCCCAACCGGAGCAGGGGATACCGCTCGCCGGATATCCGTCCGGAAGGGCACAACCCAGTCAACCCGAAAATCACCGGCTTCCCATCATTTTGTTTATCGCCACTATTTTCAGCACGCTGTGGGCTGGATGCCTGCATATGGGTATCAACGTATTCGAGCGACCGTGGCTGATTTATCATGGGTTTCCATTTTCGTTCACGTTGCTGTTGATTCTCGGCGTGCATGAACTCGGTCACTCCATTATGTGCGGTTTTCATGGTATACCGGCAACCGTGCCGTATTTCATTCCGATGCCGAATTTCCTGGGGACCATGGGAGCGTTTATACGGATCAAGCAAACGATCACCCGCCGACGAGCGCTGCTGGATGTCGGAATGGCAGGACCCCTGGCGGGATTCGTTGTTGCTCTTCCGGCAACAGTGATCGGCTATTGGCTGTCAGCTCAGCCGGTTCGTGTCCCCGATGGGGACGGCCTGGTTCTCGGCCAATCCATTCTGACGTGGATTCTGGAGTATTTCATTTTTCCTGATCCCAGACCGGGGATGACGTTTGTCTTGCATCCCGTGGCATTTGCGGGATACATCGGCTTGTTCGTGACAGCGATGAATCTTCTGCCGGTGGGGCAGCTTGACGGAAGTCATATCGCTTCGGCCATGTTCGGCCGGCGTCAATGGATCATCGCACGGCTCACTGTCGGCATGCTGTTCATAGCCGGTTTTTCCTGGAACGGGTGGTGGTTCTGGGCTATTCTGTTGGTTATTTTCGGCACGCGCCATGCCGTGATCCAACACGATGCCCGTCCGTTGCACCCCATCCGTCGACTACTCGGATGGGTAACATTCGGTATCCTTGTCATTACATTCGTTCCCGCTCCGTTTTCTTTCACGGCTTTCACGCCGTGATTCGGAGACCACCTCATCAAAAAGAGCTACCAGGGCTTCGACAATCTCATTTTCCGGTACCTTACGGAGCGGTTTGCCACAACGGAAAAGCAGACCTTCCCCGTCACCGCCAGCAACACCGATATCCGCTTCCCGCGCTTCTCCCGGGCCGTTGACAACACAACCCATGACCGCCACCGTCAGCGGTTCCGTCCGGATTCCCAACGCCTTTTCGACTGCATCCGCTAGACCAATCACATCGATTCGCGTTCGCCCACATGTCGGGCACGCAATCACGGTTGGACCCCGTCGCTCAATTCCAAGCGCTTCAAGTATCCGATAGGCTGCATGAACTTCATCCACAGGATCCGATGCCAGCGAAACCCGCAATGTATCGCCGATCCCCATTGCCAGCAGCACACCCAGCCCGACTGCCGACCGAATGGCTCCAGTCCACCGCGTACCTGCTTCGGTTATTCCGATATGCAATGGATAATCGCAGCACCCCGCAACCCTGCGATATGCCTCAACCGTTGATGGAACATCGCTGCCTTTCAACGATAAAACAATGTCTTTAAACCCCATCGCTTCGACCAGCCGGGCATTGTCCATCGCACTGTCCACCAACGCCTCAGGGCACGGACCACCATACCGCTTCAGCAATCGCGGCTCAAGACTCCCCGCATTCACGCCAACACGGATCGCCGTGCCATGCTCCTGTGCGGCATAGACAACGTCCTTTACCCGCGATCGAGAGCCAATGTTTCCGGGATTGATACGGAGCTTATGCACGCCGGCTTCGATGGCTGCCAGGGCCAACCGGTAATCAAAATGGATATCCGCCACAATCGGTACCGGCGAACCAGCGACAATCGCCGGCAACGCCGCTACCGCCTGCTTGTCAGGAACCGCCACCCGCATCACCTGCGCTCCCGCAACAGCCGCAGAACGGATTTGCGCGAGAGTTCTTTCCACGTCCGATGTCGACGTGTTGGTCATCGACTGCACAACCGGCCGTCGGCCGCCTCCCATGATCACATCACCGATCGATACCAGCCGGGCGAACCGCACTTCCGCAATCGCTAACCGCTTCACCTGCTCCATTCCTTCCTGATCCAATCCAGTGTCCACCGCTCCACTTCCCGGATGATTTCCAATGATTCCAATGGCCGACTATCATGCGCCTGCAACACACTATCGATGACCTCCGGAATCGAAGTAAATGCAATCTCGCCACGGCAGAAAGCATCAACTGCCCATTCATCAGCAGCGTTCAGCACGGCAGGCATCGTTCCTCCCGCCTGAAGAACCCGACGGGCGAGACCCAGGCAGGGAAAGCGATCCGTATCCGGGGGAGCGAACGCCAAGTCCAGGGGTTGGGTAAAATCCAACCGCGGCAGATCACACGCCCAGTGATACCCGCCGCTCAGAGCATACAGGATGGGATGCCGCATATCCGGTCGACCCATGTTTGCCATGACTGAACCATCCTGACAAACAACCATGGAGTGAACGATGCTTTGCGGATGTATAACAACACCGATTCGGTTTTCCGGTATGTCAAACAGCCAATGTGCTTCGATTATTTCGAGGCCTTTATTCATCAACGTTGCCGAATCGATCGATATTTTCTTTCCCATGTTCCACGTTGGATGAGCCAAGGCCATGGCCGGTGTTACGGTTTCCAGGTCGATTTCAGGCTGCCGGGTGAATGGGCCGCCGGAGCAGGTCAGGATGAGATGGGAAACATCGTCTCGGTGGAGACCTGCCAGGCATTGGGAGATGGCGGAGTGTTCGGAATCGATGGGCAGCAGGTGTGAGCCGGATTTGCGACACCGGTCGATGACGTATTCGCCGCCGGTGACCAGCGTTTCTTTATTGGCGAGGGCGACGGAGATGCCGGCGTCGATGGCTGCAAGTGTCGGGATGAGTCCGGCGGTTCCGGACACGGCGGAGACGACGATATCCACTGGGCAGAAGTCACCCCGGGCAAGGGCGGCATGGGAAAGGGTACCGGATTCGACGCGAATGCCCTGGTGATGCAGACGTGACTGGAGTCTGTGGCTGATGGTTTCATCCATAAGAACAATGGTATCGGGGTGGAATTCGGCCGCGATCGCGGTCAATGAATCGGGAGAGTGCCCATGGGCGCTGATGCCGCGGATGCGGAATTCGTCGGGAAAACGCCGGACGATGTCGAGGGTTTGCGTCCCGATGGACCCTGTGCAACCGAGAACGATAATGTTCTTCATTATTCAGGGATGGATCAGCACGAGCTGAATATAGAGGTAAACGAACGGCGAGGATAGTAGCAGAGCGTCGAATCGGTCGAGATAGCCGCCGTGGCCGGGTATCAGGTGTCCGCTATCTTTAACTTGTGCTGCGCGTTTGATCATGGATGCAGTCAGATCGCCGGTATGGGCCAGAGCAACGGTGATGGGGGCGATAATCAGCACATGCCAAAGTGGATAGGGGAAATGGAACAGGTGAAACACGGCAGCGCTGGTGATGGTTGCACAGGTAACGGCACCGACCAGGCCTTCCACCGTTTTCTTTGGGCTGATCACCGGAGCGAGTTTATGTCGTCCGAACCGGCGGCCCAGGTGCATTGCGCCAGTGTCACCGGACCAGACCATCGTAAACAGCAGCAAGATCCAATATCGGCTGTCGGGAATGGTCTCGGACTCGCGGATGAGAATAATGGAACCACCTCCCCAGGCTGTCATCATGACAGCCATGAGCATAGCGGCATTCCCAAGTGCGCGTTGTTTAATATCGAAGGCTTGATTCAGCAGGCCGAACAGATTGAGACCCAGCACGGCTAGAATGGAGGTAAAGAATAGAAAAAGGCCGTTGCCGGTGACGGCGAAGACAGTGATTCCAGTGAGAAGGACGGCCCCCATGGTCATGCCCAGTGTCAGTGGAGCTGCCAGTTTAAGTCCCTGAATGAGGTGGAGCCATTCCAGTAAGACCAGCATCATAATCAGGGCCATGAGCAGATTGAATACCCATGATGGAGCGCAGAACAAGATGTACAGGATGGTGGGAATCGCGATGAGCGCGACAATGTATCGTGTCAGAATGTTACTCATAGCGATGTCTCGCGCGAGGTCAGACCGCCGAATCGACGATCCCGGGACTGGTAATCGATGATTGCCCGGACCAACTCGTCTTTATCGAAATCAGGCCACAGGCAATGGGTAAAAAAAAGCTCCGCATAGGATGCCTGCCAGAGCAGAAAATTGCTCAGCCGATACTCTCCACTCGTCCGGATGATCAGGTCGGGGTCCGGCAGTCCGGAAGTGGATAGCGCGCCGGAAAACGAATCTTCTGTAATATCGTCGATGGTCAGGCGTCCCTGGGCTACCGCTTCCGCCAAACGACGGGCGGCACCAATAATTTCCCCGCGGCCGGAATACCCCAGTGCCAGGTTCAGAATCATTGTTTGACAATGATCCGTAGCGTGCATGGTTTCGAGAAGCTCATTGCGGACGATGGAAGGAAACCGGTCGATTGACCCGCTGATGCGCAATTTTACGTCGTTATCCAGCAGTTTTTTCCGTTTGGACAGTAAATTTCGATGGAGTAATTCCATCAATGCACTGACTTCTCGAAAGGGTCGGTTCCAATTTTCTTCCGAAAATGTATACAGGGTAAGGACTTTGATTCCCAGAGCCACGGCATCTTCCATGATATGGTCCACGGTTTTGACGCCGGCCCGATGCCCTGCGACCCGCGGTAACCCGCGCTTCC
>JAFGMN010000105.1 GCA_016927515.1 candidate division CSSED10-310 bacterium
AACGTGTTTGCTGTGACCGATTCAATGGGAGCGCTGTTCCTGAACGCCCAGCTCAACGACGGTGCTACCGCCCGGATCGATCCACGAACCTGCACTGCGTTCGGTGTGGATCTCATGGCCCCGGAAACCCATGTCCTGCCCGGCGATACCTTCTTTCTGGATGCTGAGGTGTGCAATCCGGACGAACCCGTGACGCTGCCTCTCTTTGTGCTTCTGGATGTCGGAACCGGTGAATACTGGTTCTATCCGTCATGGATATCGTCTCGAGATGGAATCGACTACGAAAATGTGACTGTGATATCCGGCTCATCGACACGGGCGATTCTTCCGGCATTCACATGGCCGGACACCGGGGATCTTTCCCTGGAGGTTCACTTCTTCGGCGCGTTCACTGATCCTGAAATTACACAGATTATCGGCACCGTTGACCAGGTTGCCGTTTTCATCGGAATGTGAGTTCTCCTTAGACCCTCTTGGATACCGGGTAAAAAGATTTTCTCGGTTCGCATTAATGATGATCCCCGGCTTGCAACAAGCCGGGGATTCTCATTTAGAACGGATGCCAATGTCGCCGAGTTTTATCTGATTACATTTTGACCAGTCCGGCAAATCCCATAAAAGCCATGGACAGAATACTGGCCGTGATCAGGGAAATCGCAGCACCTTGAAAAATCGTCGGTATGCGAGCGAATTCCAGGCGTTCACGTAAGCTGGCGAAGAGGACGATGGCGATGACAAATCCCACACTGGTAGCGACGGCGTATATGATCGATTCAAAGAACGTGTAATCTTTCTGAATCGCTAGAATGGCGGCGCCGAGGATAGCGCAATTCGTGGTGATCAGAGGGAGATAGATCCCCAGGCTCTGGTAGAGAGGTGGCATCATTTTCTTCATGAAGATTTCAACGAACTGCACGAGGGAGGCGATAACGAGAATGAAGGCGATCGTTGTCAGGAACTCCAGTTTGAATGGAAAGAGAACCAGTTTGTAGATCAGCCAGGTGATGGCGTTGGCCAGAGTCATGACGAAAATGACAGCGGCCCCCATGCCAACAGCGGTTCCCACTTTTTTCGATACACCGAGAAATGGGCAGATACCCAGAAACTGCATGAGTACCACGTTGTTGATAAGCATGGCGTAGATCGCCAGCATGATCATATATCCGAACGTCATGGTCAGGCTCCTTTCCGGGCACGCATGCGGTTGATGTAATTGGCTAATCCCAGGAGATAACCTAACGTGAGGAAGGCTCCGGGAGGCATGATCATAATGAGCATCGGACTGAAATGTTCACCAAACAGCGGATTGCCCAGGATCGATCCATTGCCCAGGATTTCCCGGATGGTTCCCATAATGCCGAGGGCGAGAGTAAAACCGATGCCCATGCCGATGCCGTCAAGCAAACTGCGGAAGACCGAGTTTTTGTATGCAAAGGCTTCGGATCGACCCAGAACGATGCAGTTGACGACTATCAATGGAATGAAAACGCCGAGAGCTTTGTACAACGCAGGTGTAAAAGCCTGCGTTAGCATCTCCACGATCGTGACGAACGATGCGATAATGACGATAAAGCACGGAATCCGCATTTTTTTTGGTATGATTCCCCGCATTGCAGAGACCACCAGGTTGGACATAATCAAAACGAATGTTGTGGCAAGTCCCATACCGATACCGTTGATTGCACTGCTGGTCACTCCGAGGGTCGGGCACATCCCCAGCAACAGGATCAAGACCGGATTCGATCGCCACAACCCTTCGGTTAAAACGGTTCCTATTGAATTTTTCGTGCTCATGCGCCACCTCGATATGCTTGGTACGCTTTCAATCCTTTTTCCAGGGCATGGGTTACAGCCCGGGATGTGATCGTCGAAGCGGTGATCGCATCGACATCACCGCCGTCCTTTTTTACTTTGAATGTCATGGTATCCAGCGAGCGCCCCACAAACTGACCCCAGAATGCTTTGTCCGCTGCTTTTGTCCCGAGTCCTGGGGTTTCCTTGGCGTCGAGGATCTGGAATCCGGTAATCTCTCCACGCTGGTTGACTCCCATGAGAAATACGATGTTTCCGCTGAAACCTTCCGGTGTTGTGATTTCAAGCGCGGCTCCGAGATGCTCCCCGTTTATTGTTACGTCATAGATGGGGATTGTCTCGGTTTCAGAGAATTCGAAATCCACTTTTTTCGGATCGTCGGTCATGAAATCGGCCACGTTCTTCAAGGCCGTCCGAACGCTTTCCTGCTTGACAGCCTCGATCTTCGCCTGCGTTTTGGCATAGACCAAACTCAGGCAAAACCCCGAAATGGTGGAAATGAGAATCAGGATGATGACGTCTTTAAATCCCTTCATAATGCACCTCTAAAGACCCACTTTTTTGACTTCCGTGTAGCGATCGATCAGCGGAACAGTTGCGTTCATCAACAGGATTGCGAAAGCAACGCCTTCGGGATAGCCTCCGAACAGCCGGATGATTCCCGTCAGCAGGCCGCAACCAAAACCGAAAATCATCTGTCCATTGCGCGTCAGCGGGGATGTGACCATATCGGTTGCCATAAAGAAAGCTCCCAGAATCGCGCCGCCGGAGACTATGTGGAACAGGGGATTGGCATATGTGCCGGAGTCGATCAGCCAGAATAATCCGGTAAACACGGCCAGTGTGCCCAGGAAGAAAACAGGAATATGCCAGGAGATAACTTTTCGGACAAGGAGATAGCCTGCACCGATGAGCAGAGCGGCAGCAGATATTTCACCGAGACAACCGGGAATGGTTCCGATGAAATTGCTTTGGATGGAAAACATGTCTTGAACAGCGGCAAGTCCTTCGGTTTTAAGGACACCAAGGGGCGTTGCACCGGATAAGGCGTCGGCCTTCCAGAATGTGGGCTTCGTCCACGCCGTCATCTGAACGGGGAAGGAAATCAATAGAAAGATCCGTCCAACCAGGGCCGGGTTGAACAGATTGTATCCCAGGCCGCCAAAGGTATGCTTGGTGACCACAATGGCAATAAAACTGCCGATGATCACGATCCAAAACGGGCATGTCGGAGGCACGTTGAATGCCAGAAGAAGACCGGCGATGATGGCACTCCCATCGAAAGCCGTCGACCTGATCCGATCATGGCCGGCGAGTTTCAAGAAACCGGCTTCGAAAAGTACCGCGCTGATTACCGCGATACCCATTACGGCTAAGACGCGGAGACCGAAGAAGACCGTGCTGATGATCATGGCCGGGATCAGGGCGATCACAACGTCGTACATGACTCGATGCAGCGTGTCTTCCGAGTGGATATGAGGCGATGATGCTATTACGATCCTTTTCATGTTCATGATCAGCTCCTGTCAGCATTCCGGAAAATCGTTTTGCCGATGCGTAGCCAATGAACGAGCTGGCGATGTGTCGGGCAGACATAACTACACGTTCCGCATTCGATACAATCCATGACATCTTTCAATCCAGCCGATTTGTTGAATTCGGCATGCAGCGCGAGAGAGGTCGGCATCAATCCCATCGGGCATCCATCAATACAACGGCCACAGCGGATGCAGGGACCCTCCGGTTTGGTGTTGTAATCCGTGTCTGCCAGGACCAGGATACCCGATGTGCCTTTCATCGTTCCGATGTCGATGGTGCGCACTGTTTTGCCCATCATCGGTCCACCATTGATGACTGCGCGGACCCGGCCGGCATCAATGAAACCGCCGGCGCCGGAATCGATAGCATGGTCGAATGCCACGCCAATGGGAATACGGAAATTGCCTGGTTGTTTGACGAACCCCGTAATCGTCGTAATCCGATCGATCAGTGGCTTGTCGAGGCAAACGGCTTCATAGATTGCTATGGCCGTGCCAGTGTTCTGAACCAGGCAGCCGACTTCGAACGGCAGTTTTCCAGAGGGAACAACACGTCCAGTTACAGCGGTGATTAATTGTTTTTCACCGCCTTGCGGATAGCGTGTTTTTAAGGGCGCCACGCGAATACCTGGGTGATTTCCATCGGTAATGAGCTTTTCCAGAACCGCAATGGCATCCGGTTTGTTCGCTTCGATTCCAATCCACGTATTTTCAATGCCGAGAATTCGCTGCATGATTCCGATCCCGGCGAGAAGATCGGCAGAGCGTTCCAGCATTAACTGATGATCGGCTGTCAGGTAAGGTTCACATTCAGCTCCATTGATCAGGATCGTGTCAATGGTTTTATCCGGCGGGGGTGACAGCTTCACGTTTGTGGGGAAAGCGGCACCTCCCATTCCAACAATGCCGGCAACCTGAATTTTTCCGATCATTTCCCGGGAATCCATCTGACGCCAATCTGCTGGCGTTTGATTCGTGAACGCTCGATAGCCTGCAGCCGTGGCTTCGTTATCCACATCGATAAAAACAGTGTCCGCCCAGGTCCCGACAGCGGTCATGGCGGGATCGACCCGCGATACTTTACCGGCAACAGAACTGTGGACAGAGGCCGAAATAAAGCCATCGGCCTCACCGATTTTTTCACCGACAGTCAGATCCTGACCTTTCTTCACCAGGCATTTGGCAGGCTTTCCCAGGTGCTGATTCATGGCGATTGCCACCTGGCCGGGCAATGGCAGCAATCGGATCGACTGGTGAGCGCTTGGGGCTTTGTGATCCGGCGGATGAACGCCACCGCGGGGAAATGTAAAGAGTTTCATTGCGACGTCTCCTTTTGCATTCCAGCCGACGATATCAGGCGGAAACTGTGGACTCTCGATCAATGGAAACGGATCCCGGTTCGGCGGGCTTGACGGCGAATGCGTCATCACCGCGGAAGAGGATGGTTTTCGGGGGACATTTATCGACGCAGGCAAGGCATTCAGTGCACTGATCGGGTTTGACGGCTGCCAGGAAGGGTTTGAATGCGATCGCTTCAAACTGACAGGCTCGTTCACACATTTTGCATCCGATACACCCGACAGAACAGTATTTTTTCACTTGGGGTCCTTTGTCCGGAGAGTTGCAGGCGACATAAACCCTTTTGTCATACCGGGTCAGCTCGATCAAGTTCCGGGGACAGGCCCTCACACAAACACCGCAACCCACGCATTTGTTTTCATCAACCACAGCGATGCCGTCAATGGATCGAATGGCATCGAAGGGACATGCCCGGATGCAGTCGCCGTATCCGATACACCCGTACGGACAGACAAGATCAACATTGTTGCCGATCTGTGCCGCGGCGCATGTTCGGATGCCATGGTATTCACCCGCACGGACACTGTTCGATCCACCCTGGCAGCGGATCCGTGCCACTATCCGAACGTGATCCTTCACGGCAATCCCGACTTTCGCGGCAATCGCCTCCATGACCGCAGGACCTCCTGGCGGACACTTCAATTCTGTGTTTTTCGTCGTGACAAAGGCTTCAGCAAAAGCCCGACAACCCGCAAAACCACAGCCGCCACAATTGGCCCCCGGTAATAACTCCTCGACTTCATCGATTAACGGATTTTCAATGACAGCGAATTTCTTGGAGGCGACGAAGAGGACGATACCGGCGACAAGAGCGATTGCGCCCAGACAAATAACGGTAATGTAAATGACGTCCATCAAAAACTCCTCAGCAACAGATAATCCCCCTCTAACAGGTTCGCCGACCCGACGGTCAAGTCGGTTCGACGATCCCAACGTTCCCGGATTACCGGGCGGAAATCGTCTATTCCGATTTCCGATACGCAGGAACTACAGCATAGCATAGAAGGGAAAAGAAGAAAATATATGAATAGCTGCTAGATGTGACGCGTAGAAAGATCTGTTTCTTTGCGAGAGGAATTCCCGTCGAGCGAATGGGATATCTCTCGCCAAGCACGCCAAGGACGCCAAGAGATATTGCACCAATGAAGACAAGACCGCCAAGTCATTATTTATGTGGGAAGTTG
>JAFGMN010000106.1 GCA_016927515.1 candidate division CSSED10-310 bacterium
AATCACCGGATGGTCGATGTTCGTGTCACGGCCGGCGGTCTCGTCCCGGTACCCCTTCGGCTGACACGCGTGGAACAACTCCTGGAAGGACAATCACCTGATGATACCCTGTTCGAAACCGCTGCCCGTTCTGTTGTTCTGACTCCCCGCCCGGACAGTCGGGCAAGTGCCGAATACCGCCTGGATATTCTTCGTACCCTGATTGTCCGGGCATGTACGCAGGTTGCAGAGGAGTATCGCCATGAAAATTAGCACGACTATCAATGGCCAAACCGTTCACACGGAGATTCATCCCGGTGATCGCTTGCTGGATGTATTGCGCCGATTGGATCTGACCAGTGTCAAGGAAGGATGCGGGGACGGTAACTGCGGCACCTGCGTGGTACTGCTGGATGGCCGGCCGGTCAACTCCTGCCTCGTTCCCGCAGCACGGATCCATGGGCATGACATTCTGACTGTCGAAGGTATCGGCTCACCGGACGCACCGCATCCCATCCAGGAAGCATATGCCGATCACGGCGCGATCCAATGCGGTTTTTGTACACCGGGATCTGTTCTGAGCACATTTGCTCTTCTGCGGGATAATCCCCATCCTTCCGATGAAGAAATCAAACGTGCACTGGATGGGAACGCCTGTCGGTGCACGGGATACGTCAAAAAACTCGCAGCCGTCCGTTCACTGGTTCATCCGGCCGGTGGAGACGAGGAACACGCTGAATCCCATACGCACCACCACCGGTAAAAACCAAGGCGAGTGCTCCGAAGAAATACAGTGCGTTCAGTTCAACGGTTATCCCGCCAAACGGGTTGATTGCAAAACCCTGCCATCCGAATGCCAGATAGATCGACATCACCATGGTAAATGCAACGCCCATGGCTGCCGGTCGAACCATCCATCCGATCAGAATGCACACCGGCGCAATCAATTCACCCAGATAGACACCGTAAGCAAACCCCGTCGGCAACCCTTTCGCCGTCGTCATACCGATGATGCCATCGATTCCATGAATCAATTTATGGACGCCGTGAAACAGCATCAATCCGCCAATCGACAGGCGTAAGAGAAATAAACCGGTATCGGGCCGATGCAGCAGAGCGGTCAATGGATTCAATCCCGATTGTCGTCTCATGTCCAATTCCTTCCGTCAAGGTTCCGATTCGGTTCCGATCGTCCCGGTCCAATCTCGGTGCGAGGAACTGCGCATCGGTTTCGACGTGCAGCCCTTCTGAACGTTTCATGTGCGACAAACCGCCCTGCTCCTTCGGCGACGTCTCCGGCATGCATCGGTGAAACCGACAGCCCAAACCAGGAGCTGATTTCCCGTGTCGATTCCTTCGGGATTAATTGCTGTTCCGGGCCAGGCGGATGCCCTGGCAGACAACGATGGCGTCCGGCGCGACTTTTGCCCGGGCAGCTGACCGGCAATACCGGGGCATGCTCAAGCTATGCCCGCCCCGCACGACCCGATGCGTTCCCGATACCGGCCCCACCGGATCGGTCACCGGTCCTGCCGGATATGTCGCTTCATACCAGTCCCAACACCATTCCCGGATATTTCCATGCATATCATACACAACCCAATCGTTCGGCAGCTTCAGCTCGACATCGTGATAGGTCCCTTCCGCATTCCCGGCATACCAGGCCAGCGGATCAAGGTTGAGATCCTCAGCGGTGCACGACAGCGGATCTGTGCCGTTGCTGTATGCCGTCTCCCGTCCCGCACGGCAGGCTGCCTCCCACTCGGCTTCCGTCGGCAATCGGTATCCATTCGCACTCGGGTCCCAGAACACCGGTCCCGTCCGGATCGGCGGCGTCCCGTCAAACATCGTCGTCAATCCCTCGTCGGCATAATATGCCGGTGTGATTCCGGCCACCACCGATAGCCGGTTGCACAGGGCGCACGCATCAAACCACGTGATAGCATCCACCGGCATATCGGGTCCCGGAAAAACTGAAGGATTGCTGCTGAATACGGACATCCACTGCGCTTGTGTCACTTCGGTGTCCTGTATCATGAATCCGTTTGTCAAAACGACTTCGTGGAGCGTCTCGTCGGTCGACCGGCAGAGTTCATCCGACGGCGAACCCATCATGAACGTCACCGGTGAAATCGGAATCATGACAATGGGCTGAGGTGGAAACGTCGGAGTCGGTGTCATTGTGGCCGTGGGTGTTCGTGTCGGTGTCGGCGTTCGCGTCGGAGTCGGTGTTTGTGTCGGTGTCGATGTGGGGGTCGGAGACGGCACCCATGTGTCGCCGAAATACACATCGTCGATGGCCATGTCGCTCCGATATCCGATTCCTATCAATCCCACGAATCGAATACCGATAGTTTGTCCCTGATAGATTGACATATCGATGCTCATTGGATGCCAGCTGTTGCCCTGATCACCGCTCATTATCCAGACCGTGCTCCATGACTGCCCGCCATCCAGCGTCGTTTCGACAGACAGGGTACCCATATCGACTCCATACATGTGATAATAGAAGTGCAATTCCGGGCTCTGCAATCCACCGGTATCGAAACAGATACCATACAGGATCGCCATGCAGGCTGTACTGCTGGTCGCCTCAGTATAGATGTAGTATCCTGACCCCGATGTGTGATCACCTTCCGGTCCGGTTCCAGACGAGGGCGTCGATCCGCTCCATCGCGTCCAGTCCAGGGAGTCCTGGTGGCTTTGACGCCAGTCACCCATCGATTGATCGAACGTCTGGAGATATGGGAATGAGTCAATTACAGTCAGACACGCCGGTTCGGGCGTATTCGTCGGCGTGGCCGTCGGCGTCTGAGTGGGTGTTGGCGTATCCGTGGGTGTCGGCGTGATGGTGGGCGTCCATGTCGGTCCGGGTCGGCCGAAGCTGACACACCGCAACCCGGCCCACGGACTAACCGGCGATTGATAATACCGGTAGGCAGATCGGCATTCGGCCGCATCTTTTGCGAAATCCCCGCCCCGAATCACCCGCGTTGTTCCAATTGGCGGTCCCTGGGGATCGATAATGGGACCGTGAGGATATCGATATTCATACCAATCAGCACACCATTCAGCCGAATTCCCGTGACAATCGAACAAGCCGAAAGCATTCGGTTGTTTCGTGCCCACTGGATGGGGGCTGACACCGGAATTAGCAGCATACCAGGCCAGCGACCCCAGGTTGTCATCCACCCCGGTGCATACCAGATTCCGGTCACCGCTGTTGTAAGCCGATTCCGTCCCGCCCCGGCACATGTATTCCCACTCTGCCTCCGTCGGCAAACGGAAGCCATCGGCGGCGGTGTTCAGATAGACCGGACCCGAATGGATCGGCGGTTCGCCGTCAAACACATTCGTGAAGTGGGGATCGGAATAGTAACATGGCATCAAATCGCTCACGATGGACAGACGATTGCAGTAGGCAACAGCATCAAACCAGCTCATCGCATACATCGGGAATTGAGGATTCGACCATCCCAGGCCGGGATCACCGAAAAACGAAGACCACTCCTGCTGCGTTACCTCATGCGTTTTTGCATAGAATCCACGGGTCAGAATCACTTCATGAAGATCTTCAAAGGATTCCCGGCAAGCTTCGTTCTGCGGCGATCCCATGATGAATGATCCGGGAGCAATGTAATAAAAGCTATCGACATCCACAGGCGTCGGTGTTGGGGGTGGCGCTGATCCCTGCCAGCCAAAGTTCCATTGATTCAGGTTACTGACAATCATACCATCATGAACAATGATGCTCAGAAACCGGGCATTGTGGAACTCACCGACTCCTTCCGGCCAGATGAACTGCGGCAGAATGATATGCGTCTGTTGCGATTGCGCCGGCAAATCCACCCAAGCCCAATCCAGACGCTCTGAAAACGGAGCCCAACCCGGATAAAACCAGTAATCGTCCGTTCCGACATTCAACGCAAGAAACAACTGCGCCATTTCCAGCTCATCCCCGTTATTGTTCACCACAATATCCAGCCCGCAAACACATCCGGGCCAAAATGTAGCGGACGGCATGCGGAGCAGTACTCGGACATCTTGGCCCAATACGGACATCTCCAAAGCTATCAACCCCCAGATCAGGCAGAAACTCAGAAAAAAACGTTTCATACCAGCAACCTCCTTACAGTCTATCGACAGGGTGTCGTCTTCTGTGCTCTCGACTCGTAAGGAGGTTGTTTTCGGTCAATTTAGTGCATCAGGATCGTGAGGGAACCATCCGAAACGATATACCATCACAACGGCTTAACCGGTACACAGATCTCCACGATGTGCTTTCCCTCCGGATGGTGCGTGTGATCGTTCAGATATAATTCGAAACACGGCCGGTCATCCGGCTGCCATCCGCTATCAGGCAACCAGCGACCACACATATCATCCCACGCACCCTGAAATTCGTCGGACTTGAGTTCGAAATATCCACATGCATATTTCCCGCCCGGAATCGTCATTCGCCCAATCTCGCCGGAAATCTCCGTATCCCCAGGCACGGTCACACAAACACTCGTTCGCAGTTTCGAGTGATCCGTGACATCGGGATTGTCATGATAGACAATCAAGACCTTTAGATCCGGCCGATTCAACAATCCGCGAGGTCCAGCCCACCGCATCAACCGGGCAAACAAACCCTCAAATAAAGCACTGTCACCGGCATACGGCCCGACATGGCGCACATATGCCACGATCATCTCATCCAACGTTCTGACTTCGACTTTCCCCTGCTGAACCGTCATTGTTTCAATCCTCCTGTCTGTTTTTTCGTTGTTCCATCCGGTTATCCTCTGCTGAATGCCGATATCGACAGGATCATCATAATCACCCGGACCATTCGCCGCTTGCCGATTCTTGCGAACCGTTTTGCATTCCTTGCGGTATCCCCCGCCACGCCAGGCCACCGCCGTCATCCCGAACTGCTTCCTGAAACATCGGGAAAACACCGACGAACTCGAAAACCCACAATCCAAAGCAATCGCCGTCACACTGCGCCCCGGGCACGCCACAAGCTGCGAGGCCGCTTTCTCGAGACGCAACCGCCGGATAAATGCCGCCAGCGTTTCCCCGGTCACCCCACTGAAGATCCGGTGAAAATGATACGGAGAAAACCACGCGTACTCCGCAATCTCACGCAATGTCAGTTCCCTGTGCAAATTCACCTCGATATAATCCATTGCACGGTTGATTCGCATGTTATACTCACGTCGACTTTCACTCACGCATCACCCCTTCCCCTTCCCGTTCCCGTTCCCCTACCCGTTCCCTCATCGGATCAGTCCAAACAATTCCGCGCTCCAGCATATCGTTCCTCGAAATAGGGTTCGGACAACGATGCGGTCCGGACGAATTTCCCCTTACCCGGCGCGTGAATAAAGTTCCCTTTCCCGGTGTAGATACCCACATGCGTGATGGCATCGTTTCCCGTGGTCCGGAAAAATACCAGGTCACCCGGCTGAAGCTGTGCGAGAGACACGCGGCGCCCCAATCGGTATTGATCCAGAGAAACACGCGGCAAATTTAACCCATTGAGTCGATAAATCGTCATCGTCAGACCGCTGCAATCGAATCCATTCTCAGATACTCCACCATACCGATATGGGCAACCGATAAAGCGCATCGCCGTGTGAACCAGGTGTCGCCGAAGATCCTTGGTTTTCTCCGGAATATCCGCCGAAGAGCGGAGCTCCGGCTGAACGATATAAAACGCATCGATGGTTCCCTCGTTCACGAGATTGCGGGCGGTCTGCTCAGCATCGCTGCGTGTCGTGAAATCCCCGAACCGCACTTTGAAAAGCGTATCTTCGGCGATGAAGTAATACGCATCCATTCCGTGTTCCCGGAGCCGCTCGGTGAAACGAATCGCGTTATCCTGTATGGCGAATGCACCGGCTTGAATCGTATAATTGATCGGAGCGAGCGGCCGGGGCAACGATTCCGGTTCCGGTAACCGGCGTGCGCACCCGGCCAGGCAGACGATAATCACCCATGTCAAACGGAAAGAAGCCGATCGTAATCCGGTCACTCTCATGATCGCACTATACGATCCGCAGAACCCTGTTCGCAATCGTGGGATTTGGCAGGACATCCATGGGAAACGATTGAACACTGGCCAGCGATCTGCTAAGACTCCACCCGCATGCCGGATAACCGGCTGGGAAACGGAGCACGGTCAAACGCTATGAATCTTCGAAACATCGCCATTATTGCACATGTCGACCACGGGAAAACAACGATGGTCGACCGGATTTTGCACCAGGTGAAGCTCTTCCGGGATAACCAGATGGTCCGGGAGCTTATCCTGGATTCCAACGATCTGGAAAGAGAACGGGGGATCACGATACTCAGCAAAAACGTATCGGTTCGCTATAAAGACGTTAAAATCAACATCATTGACACACCGGGCCATTCTGATTTCGGTGGAGAGGTTGAACGCGTCCTGAACATGGCCGATGGCGTGCTGCTGCTGGTCGATGCCTTTGAAGGACCGATGCCGCAGACACGGTTCGTGCTGCAAAAAGCGCTTGAAATGGGGTTGAAACCCATCGTCGTCATCAACAAAGTGGATAAACCCAACTGCGACCCCGAACTGACCAACAACCAGGTATTCGATTTGATGTGCAGCCTGGATGCCAGTGACGAACAACTCGATTACCCCACCATTTACGGCTCATCAAAACAGGGCTGGATGAGCCCGGACTGGCGAACGCCCACGTCGGATGTCAGCTATCTGCTCGACACGATTCTGACGCATATCGCTCCTCCCAAACCCAATCCAGGCTCCCTGCAGCTGCAGATCAGCTCTCTTGATTATTCCTCGTATACCGGCCGCATCGCCGTCGGCCGAATTCATCGCGGCTCCATCACGATGGGTGACACCGTGGCCATCGTGCAGCGTAGCGGCCACATTCATCGCTCCACCGTTAAAGAGATCTTCCTGTTTGAAGGCCTTGGCAAGGAAAAAACAAAGCAGACGGTGCATGCCGGCGAAATCGTTGCCGTCATCGGGCTCGAGCATTTCGATATCGGCGATACAATCACCGATGCCGAACATCCTGACCCATTGAAACCCATTGCCGTGGACGAACCATCGATGAGCATGCTGTTTACGCTGAATAATTCACCGTTTTTTGGACAGGACGGAAAATATGTGACCTCCCGTCAGATCCGGGACAGGCTGTTCAAGGAAACGGAAAAAAACCTGGCGTTGCGGGTCGAGGAAACGGATTCGCCGGATAAGTTGCTGGTGTACGGACGGGGGATTCTGCATCTGTCGATTCTGATCGAGAACATGCGCAGGGAAAGTTATGAGATGCAGGTCGGACAGCCCCGGGTGGTGATCAAGGAGATCGACGGGTATCGTCATGAGCCGGTGGAGTATCTCACGGTAAATGTCGCCGAGTCGTTTGCTGGCAAGGTCATCGAACTGGTGACCCAGAGGAAAGGGGATATCATTTCGATCGAGCGGCGAAGTGACCGTGTGCATCTGGAGTTCAAAATCACGGCTCGGGGGTTGATCGGGCTGACGAATCCGCTGTTGACATCGACGGAAGGTGAAGCGGTGATCGCTCACCGATTCAAAGGGTATGAACCCTGGAAAGGGGATATCACGACCCGGCGCAATGGTGCGTTGATTGCGATGGAAACGGGAACGGCATTGGCCTATTCCCTGGATAAATTGCAAGCGCGGGGCCGGTTTTTCATCGAGCCGAACGAGCGAGTCTATGCCGGCCAGGTAATCGGTGAAAACACGCGATCCATTGATATTGTCGTCAATGTCACAAAGGGAAAGAAGTTGTCGAACATGCGAGCCGCCGGTGCGGATGACAAGGTGGCGCTGGCGCCGGCCGTAAAGTTTTCGCTCGAAGAAGCGATGGAGTATATCGCCGAGGATGAATACATCGAGATCACGCCGAAAGCGATCCGGTTGCGGAAAATTCTTCTGGATGAGCACGATCGAAAGCGATCGAAAAAGCAAGAAGAATAGTACCGCCCGCCACACCAGAGATCATCGATAAAAGCCATCATCGCCGTAACCCGTTCCCGTGTCACCCCATGTCCGGACATCCGGAGACGGGGACCTGAATTTCCGGTAGAACGCCACGACCCAACCGGCAGTGAATACCAGGAAAATTCCGAGCAGAATGAAAAGCGTGGGTTCATGCAGGTGAACGGGCGTCGACAGGTTGGCCCGGATCACCAGAATGAAGAAGCCGGTCATAAAGACGAAAAAACCGGTACCGTAAACGTCCAGCAAACCCGCGATCATTCGCTGCGTGATCTCCCGGCGCTCCGCTGCCAGCCAGTACTCCCGGTTCGGTATATTGATCCACTGCCCCGGAATGTGACGAATCGCGCAAGGAAGGAAAGCGAACAACAGAAATAGGGATGTCTGGATACCGGCGAACATCATTGCGTTCGATTCCCGCGCACCCCAGCCATCCGCATGACCACCGGCTCCAAAGTGCGTCGCCACCTGCTCCGGAAGAAAGTGCATCGATACAACTGCCAGGATGATGGTCAGTGTATAGGAGACGATCAGTAAGGCTCGCATGCATCGGATTATACCCGTTATTTACGAAGATCAAAACCCGTGTTCGCAGGTCGCTGCAGCGGTCTTGCCTGTTCCGCCGTGCACTCTTGCCCTTTCGCGGATACAATAGTGAAGGAGGATTTTTTCATGAAACGGACCGATTCAACTCTTTGGGGAATGCTCAAACCCGTTTTTGGCTGTGTACATCTGTTGCCGCTCCCGGGCGCACCGCTGTATGACGGCAACATGAATGGTATTTTCGAACGGGCTTTACGCGAAGCCGATCTGTATCATCATCTCGGCGTGCATGGAATCATCATCGAAAATTTCGGAGATGCGCCGTTTTATCCCGAAGATGTCCCGGCGGAAACGGTGGCCTTCATGACGGCTGTGACGCGAGAGATCGTGCAGCACTGCCCGTTGCCGGTGGGCGTCAACGTGTTGCGGAACGATGCGCGAGCCGCCATGGCGGTTGCAACGGCAGCGGGAGCGGCTTTTATTCGTGTGAACATTCACATGGGAGCGATGGTGACGGATCAAGGCCTAATCCAGGGCCGGGCGCATGGTACGACCCGGATGCGGAGCTGTCTGCGGTCCAGCGTGAAAATACTGGCGGATACGGCCGTCAAACATGCCGTGCCCCTGGCACCGCGACCCCTGGAACTGGACATCCTGGACCTGGCCGAGCGGGGCTTGGTGGATGGAGTCATCATTACCGGCGATCGGACCGGCGGAGCGGTGAACCGGGAGGATCTGATCCGGGCACGGTCGGTTAGCCCGGTTCCGGTGCTGGTGGGGAGCGGAACGACACCGGACAATCTGCCTACTTTAATCGAAGTGGCGGACGGTTTCATTGTCGGCAGTTATTTTAAACACGATGGCAATCCGTTGAATACCGTCAGCGGAGATCGTGTTCGCGAAGTGATGGCGACCCGCGCTGCATGCGTATAATACTGACATTCACGCCCGCATGTTTCCGCCGATTTCTGTAGTTGAGTGTGCCTGTCACCCTCTGCTCGCTGGTGATCATCCCCATGGTCTTGCATGTTCCCGCGGTGCAGCCGAAGTCTCTTCTTCTTACACCTCATCCACCGGCCACACATCAGGCAGGATTCGGCATCGCTGGATTATCATCTCCACATTTCCGGAACCGGTTCTGCTCAAACCCTGATCGAAACCCTTGCGGTTCAGGATGTATCCATCCCGGAGCTTCGGCTGGACGCTATCGCGGACGACGGCGCGTTGATTGCCACCGCGACCGCGTCTGCACCATTCACCATAGTTCAGGGTTCAATCTGTTCCATTGAGTCGCTCCATGTTATGCCGTCATTCAGCGTCCAGTCTATTCCCCAAAAAAAGGATCTTTTCGTTGTAACTCAGGATAGCATTTAATTCGTGATAACCGGTTGATTCTTTTAAACATTACCAGGAATCAGCGGCATTATCGCTTCTGAACAGCCCCACATGCGATTGTCAGAGATACAATCGATTTTCATCATTTGGATCTTCGTATAGTGTCAGATCATTGTATATATTGTATAATTATTACAATCTTTTCCCGCAGACCGTAAACTCTGCCGGGAATGAGAGGGTCCGTCACAATATCCGATACAGGTTCAGCCAGGGAACCCTACCGTACCATTTATGACGTTCCATATCGTTCCAGTCTACCGGAGCATGATCCGCTCGCACCGTTCCAACAACGACCACCAGCGCCATCAGCCCCAGATACCCTGCCAGGCACGCACCGTGTCGATCGTTTTTTAGATTCATCCCCGTCTTCACCTGCATCTTTTTTAGAGAGTGATGATATTGTATCCCACCCCTCAGCGCGTTTTTCAGCACAAAATCGATAGGGTCGCGGGTACTCTGACTATATCAGAATAATAGAAGCGGCGATCACACGGATTGACGCGATGGAACGTGGTATCGCATGATGGTCAGTGATGCAGTCACGGATTAATCGCGGGACAGTCGATTGCGCAGTCTGTCAACCGGCGTGGACGTCTGGGTTGGGAAGCTGACCGATCCAAAACTATCCGGTCCGCTGACGAAAAAGTAACTCGCGTTATCATACTGTCCGGCACCGGGAACCTGAACACGCTTGATGGATCCTGTTCCCCCAACCCCGGCATATGCCGACCAGTCAATAGCCAGCGACTCATACATTTCCGCGGTCACCTCATCGGGCCCGGTCCACCACCCGCCGCTACCCATACTTAGCGGCGATGTCGGCGGCGTCAACTTCGATTGATCGTACGACACGTCAGTGGAACCGATTCCGGAGCCATTATGATAGCACAGACTATCCCGGACTCGTCCCTCGGTATTCCGCAGAACGACGTTGTCTTCCAGCGCGGACATCCCTGTCTGTGCCCGGGAAAGAATGAAGACACCGTACGATGTCGCCGTAACCGTCTCCAGACCGTTATAGCCAACAAACTCGATCACGGCGATTTCTCCGGGTTCCAAAATGGCATCCTGATTCACAAACGGCACATCAAATCCGTCCAGATCGCCGATCGTCCATCCATTCAGATTCACCGCCACCAGATCGTTGTTATACAGCTCCACCTTATCCCCGGCCGTTCCCGTTGTCTCAATATCCGGCTTCACTTCCGTAATCAAAATATCCCCGTCGACACCTTCCTGCTGCGGCAGATAGGTTGTGAACACCGGCAACAGGTTCCATCCCGTCAATGTGCAGGGAATCGGCTCGCTAACATCCCGCATATACACCCGGCACCCACCGCCTTCCCCGGTCACATACACCCGGCGCTCCGTATCCTTCAGAAAACTGACCTGTGCATTGGCAACCTTGTTCCCATCGTCATCGATGATCACGATGCCGTCACGGTCCGATGCCGGAGACCATGCAGTATACACATCGGCGTTGCGCGGAGCGTTGGTGCGCCACCAGAGATCGGGATTACCGAATAACACGTATTCGCGCATATGTGTCGGTACGTCGTTGGTCATGTACGGCGTACCGAGGAAATGATCGTGAGAATACATTTTCCCATAATTAAACGCCGGACCCGATCGCGTGATATCATGATAGCAAAAACCCCTGTAAATACCGCGATCGATCCAGTTGTTGATCGTCGTCCGGGTGTTATACGTCGGTCCCATAAATGCCACGGCACCCCGTGGGCGGGACGGCGTGCCATGTGCCATCCAGGCATGCCCGAAACACTCGCCGGCATCGAACATCGCAACACCGCAGCCGATAGACGTCACAACCGGCGTCATGTAATCGTTCTGTAACGCATAGACCCGGTCATAATGCCATCCCGTGATATGGCCGGGATTCCAGCCCGACGACCAGCCTTCACCGCGGTAATTGATAATCGATACCCCCTGGTTGATCCACTGGGAAACCTGGTTTTCGCTGCCGCTGACCTGCCAGTCATACATCGTATGAATCGTATGATACGCCAGATTGACCGTCAACCGATCCGCCGTCTGCTCCTTCGTCGTCTGCTGGCTGCCGTATAAGCCGGAACAGGCCATCAGCGCTGTCTTGTAAAACGCAGAAACCCCCATGAACGGCTGCGTCTCATACACCATGATCTTGGATAACATCACGGTCAACTCGTCAGGATCATGCGTCGGATACCGGGAAAGAAAAAAGTCAGCCCGGTAATCATCCCCTTCCATCTGGGAATAATACAGGTCGTCGGCAAA
This sequence comes from candidate division CSSED10-310 bacterium, assembly GCA_016927515.1. Classification (GTDB taxonomy): domain Bacteria; phylum CSSED10-310; class CSSED10-310; order CSSED10-310; family CSSED10-310; genus JAFGMN01. The sequence continues at coordinate 12,197 of JAFGMN010000106.1, forward strand.
ATACCCCCCCATATAACTGTCATACGATTCATACAACGGAAAATTCGTCGCATCGCCGATGATACTGACATACGTCGGCCGTTCCTCACTGAAATACTTGGCCATCAACGCACTCTTGACATGCTCGGGTGTATACCCCCCGAGTTCGGACAAGAGAATCACATCGATAATGAATCCCTGCTGCTCCTTCCATGTGAAAAAACCCTGGCAGCGGGACAGATACGCATCGGGCATGATAAACAGGTAGTATTCACCCGTTCCCATCCCGGCATCCAGTTGGTCGGCATGCGGATTTTTGTAATTGGGAATATACGCCCGATACAACTGATCGAACGACGGGGAGTAAGGACCCAGTTGCCCTCGGGTATTAGGTGACGGTTCATCGATCATGCGGATGATCAACTCCGCTTCCTCCACGATTCGGGCTTTACCCAGACCCGGATTGACCTGCACCGGAAAAAACGCCACCGGCACTAATCGGACATCGCGGAGCATTTCTGGGGAATATACCTGGATCGATTCCTCAGGATACCAGTGATCCAGAGCGTAAACGGTCTGGTTGACGGTATCGATGGACAGGATATCTTCGGCTTCACAGTCTTCCTGCGCCGGAAGAACCTGTGCAGGCAGATCGATTTCGCGGGTTCGCAGAATTTGCAATGAAACGTGCGGTGCCCGGTCCGGGGATATCTGGTAGGCCTTGCCGATGATCGGAACCATCGGTTCACCCGGCGTCAGCGTGGATCCCGCCTCGGCCAGGTCAAACCGGCAAAAGGTCCGGCCGTTCACATCCACCGTTTCGATGCCCAGTTCCGGCACAGCAATACGAATCACGACTTCACTGTCCAGTTGATTCTTCACCGTCGTGATCCGGAATCCCTCGTCCCGAGCCTGGAACGATACCATTTCGTCACCGTCGACGGCCAGGCAGGTCCCCACAGCCAGAACAACCATCCAACACCCCAATACCAAAAACCGTTTCATACCAGCCCCTCCTGCTATGTGACACGAGTCGCTGCAAAAGCCATTCCATTTTTCCACGCCAACTCACACAAACCGGTCCGTATACCAGACCGGTTCTCACGAACACTCTGTCTTCCGTCGTTTCCCGTCAACCCGAATCAGGCACCGGTTCCATCATCAATTCGCCCTCAAACCCGCTATTCCCGAATCACTCCATGCACCACATGATCCCTCTCCGAAGGCACATACTCACCGAAGCCTTCGATCGCAGTGACCATGAAATAATCCGGCCGGTCATAGGCTCCCGCCGGCGGAATCGAAACACGCTTAATAGAACCTTGTCCACCAATACCGGCATAAGCCGACCAATTAACGACCAACGATTCATACTGTTCCCGGGGAACCTCGTCCGGTCCCGTCCACCAGCCACCGCTGCCCATACTCAGAGGTGTTGTCGGCTGCGTCAGCTTCGACATATCATACGCGGCATCGGTAGATCCTATCCCCGTTCCATTATGATAACAGATGGAATCCCGGACCCTGCCCTCGGTATTCCTCAGCACGATCGTATCTTCCACTGCCGACAGACCCGGCTGCGCGCGGGAATGGATGAGGAGCCCGTAGGATGTCGGTGTCACGGATTCAACACCATCATACCCGACCAGCACGACCACAGCGATATCACCGGCCTGCACAACAGCTGCCTGCGACACAAACGGAATATCATACCCATCCAGATCACCGATCGTCCATCCAGCAAGATTCACCGCTCCGGTATCGTTGTTATACAACTCCACCTTATCCCCGGCACTACCAGTTGTTTCGATGTCCGGCTTGAACTCGGTGATCAGAATGTCCCCGTCATCACCCTCCAGCTGCGGCAGATATGACGTCCTGAACGGGATCAGATTCCAACCCGAAACCGTTACCGGTATCGGCGAAGAAACATCACGCATGAAAACCTTGCATCCGCCCCCCCCATCGGTGACATACACCCGGTGCTCGCTCCCTTTGATAAAATTCAACTGGCAATTGGCCACGCGGTTGCCCTCGTCATCGATGACGACAATCCCATCCCGGTCAGATCCCGGCGTCCACGCGGTATGCACCTCGCCTCCCCGCGGAACGTCCGTCCGCCACCACAAATCCGGCGTTCCCTGTAAAACATATTCCCGGAGATGCACATTGAGATGCTCCCGGATTCCCTCCACGCCATATTGTGGATCATTATAGTCATACAGGTAGTCGTAGGCATACAGTTTGCCGTACGCAAACACATCGGCTGAGCGGGTAATGTCATGATAGCAGAATCCCCGGTAAATCCCCCGGTCTATCCAATTGTTGATAATGGTGCGCGTATTGAACGTGGGACCCATAAACGCGACGGCTCCCATGTGATTCGTCGGTGTTCCCATGGTCATCCACGAATGGGAAAAGCTGGCGCTAGAGCCATCGAACATGCCGACGCCGCACCCGATGGACGTGATAACCGGGAGCAGGTTCGTATTATTGATGGATTCGACATCGGAATAACTGAACGAACCGCCGGAAGGGCTCCAGCCGGTGTACCAGCCTTCCCCCCGGTAATTGATGATGCTGACACCCTGCTCCACCCAGTCCATAATTTCCTGTTCAGACGACCAGTTCCAATCATACATCGTATGGATCGTCGAGTATCCCAGATTGACATCGAGCCGGTCTGCCGTCTGTTCCTTGACTGTAATCTGACTTTCGTAATTATCCGCAGCTGCCATCAGAGCGGTTTTGTAGAATGCCGAATTGCTTGTCTGGGGTGTCTGCTCATACCAGAGGATCTTGCTCAGCATCGTCGTCAGTTCTGTCACATTCCGGGCCGGCAGCCGGGACTGGAAGGTTTCCGGCAGCAGATCAGCACCGTCCAGAAGCTGGTAGTAATAGTCGTCATCGAATGGATCCGCCGGCGGATGGTAATTGTCATAGGATTCATATACCGGGAAGTTGTTGGTATTTCCGACGATGCAAACATAGACCGGCCGGTGTTCGGAATTGTACATCAATTGAATGGCCTGCCAGACATTGGCCGCCGTCGGACTGGTCAACTCCTCCAAACGGATGATCTCTACCTGGAATCCCTGGTCTTCTTTCCATGTGATGAAGCCCTGACATCGCGATTCAAACGCCCGGGGCATGACCATCAGATAGACTTCAGCAGCGTCACGCTGAGCATCTTCCGGCCATGGATCGCGGTAATTGGTGATCATCGCCCGATACAAATGGTCAAATGTCCGCGAATACGGGCCGCGCTGTGTGATCGTGTTAACCGCTGGACCCGGCCGGTACCGAACCACAATTTCAGCCTCTTCCACAACTTCCAGACACCGGTCCTTCACTCGGTAGCGAACCGGATGATACGATACGATTATCGTCCGGACATCCCGCATAATCATCGGTTCACTGACCAGCAACGCATTCGGCGGATACACCGTGTTTTCAATGAGAAGCGACTCCCGATCCGATTCAATCGCAACGATATCCTCGATTTCACAGTCATCCTGCGCCGGAATCAGCGGATACGCCAACGGGATCAGCCGAACCGACAACGGTTCCACCGTCACCTCGGGCACCAGCGTATCGGATATCTGTATCATCTGCGGAATCCGCGGCAACATGGGTAATCCTTCCGCCATCGTCAACGGCATACCCGGTATCTCAACAACCGTATAGACAGCTGTGCCGATCTCACGATATGACACATCCAAATCCGTAATCTCCACATGGATCCGCGTCTCAACATCCGGATCATTGACCCGCACCTGGTTCACAACCCCTTCATCCCGGCTTTTATACCGAGCCAATTCGTCGAAATCCGCTCCATCAGCAGCATGCACACACACCGCGAACAGACACAGAACACACATCGCCAATGATAATCTCATCCGCTTCAGTTCCCTTCGTTCAATCATCGTTCAGACCCCCTGCTTCAAAAGGTAATCGGTCACCGGCATCCGGCCTTTTTTCTGCAAAAAGCGGGCCGAACCGGGTCTCTGCATATTAATAAATTGAAATCACCCCCACTTTCCCGCAATATGACGGCATGTCGTGGAATGCATTATCCCACCGGTCCGCCGCCCATTCCGCCCGGTTCATCGGCGTTAGTTGCTGGGTGATCTGCACGTTGGCCCTCCTCGGTACCTTGTGGGTCCCCGAATACCTGCCCTTTACCGATTATCCCGTACATCTGACACTCATTCAGGCCACCACCACTCCCAGCCAATCCCTACCCGCAACACCGAATTACTTCGACACACACTGGCTGACTCCCTATGCCATTCCGTATCAGGTAGGCCGCATCATCGCCTCCGTCACCCCCATCGAAATGACCGGAAAAATCCTGCTGTCTCTCTATATCCTCCTGACACCCATCAGCTTCGCCCGGCTCCTGCACGCCATGAATTCCCCCCGGACGATCGCCCTCGGCGTCTTCCCGCTGCTGCTGAACTTCAACGTGTCCTGGGGATTCCTTCCTTTCCTGATCGCCATTCCTCTGATTCTCGAAACCATCACCTGCGCCATCCGGTTCCAGACCACTCCCTCCCCCCACCGATGGCTCGCCCTGGCCACCCTGCTGATCTGTCTTTTTTTCAATCACCTGTTCGGGTTGATCACTGCCACTGCCCTCATCCTCGCCATTTCAATCCCCGGTGTCCCTCGACCTCCCCGAACATGTATGTGGACCATCTTCTCCCTGATTCCCGCCGGTCTCATGACAATCCTGTGGCGGAAATCTCTCCAATTCTCAGCGGCCGATGCCGTCTTCCTTCAGAAAGGAATTCGATTCGCACCCCTCTCCCTGAAACTCCGGTTTCTACCGGATTACATCGTCAGCGGCGATCCCGGCAACCTGTCACGCGCCATCTTTCTCTCCACCTGTATCGTCATGCTGCTGCGCGCCCTACCCACCAGGCAATACCGTGCCGAACAAACCACCGGCCATTCCACCGGAAAACCTTTCCACACTACCGCAGTCGCCCTGTCCACCGGAATCCTGGTTCTCTATCTGCTCTGCCCCTATTCCTGGTTGACCGCCGTCTGGCTCTTCAACCGCCTCGCATTTTTCCTTCCCATGACCGCTTTATGCCTCCTTCCGGCACGAAGCCGGCTGCCCGATCGGGCCTGGATCCCAGTCATGACGCTGCTGACCCTCTGGCTGGGTATCCATGCCACCCAACGGCATCTGCAGTTCTCCGATGAAGCACGGCCAGGCATTCAGGCACTGCATCGGATTCCACCGGGGCAGGCCCTGCGCTTCCTGCCCTCGGATTCGCGAAGCCGCTTCACTGATCACGAACCCTACACTCATTTCGGGCAGTATTACGTCCTGCGGCAGCATGGGTTTGTCATCAATCCGTTTGCCACGCTGGTGCACATGCCGGTACAATACACACCGGAGTGGATGGCCGTGTTTGCAGGATTCCGGTTGAATTTATCCCATACCGGCGGCGTTCTCCAGGCCAACCTCGGCCCGGAATGGCATGATTACTATCTTCTGCGCCTGCTGCCATCCGATACGCCCGATACGGTTCTCCCCCTGTTCCACACGCTGGCGTCTCCACCCAGTGTTCTGTATCACACCGGTCCCTGGCTGTTGCTCTCGTCCCCCCGGAGCCCGTCGTCATGACATCCGTCAACCCCAGCGCATCTTCCGCGACCGCCATCACAAGCGTGCTGCTGGCCGGTCTCGCAGGAACAATCGCCGCACCGTTCCGACCGGAACCCATCTCCCTCATCACTGGGCTGCTTGTTGTGGCTGCAGGGTACCTCGGCGGTATCGCCCGGCAGTCCCGGT
>JAFGMN010000107.1 GCA_016927515.1 candidate division CSSED10-310 bacterium
CCATGATCGGCAGATCGATTCCGGCTTCTCGGATCATTTTCCCTAATTCCCGGGTCGTGAGTCCGTAATCAATATCTTTGTAGCCGCTGTCACACATCTCCGGCCGGTTGCATTCAAATTTCTTCGCCGAACAGGGCATCAAGGCGACACTGACAATGTTGGCCGGGTCGATACCTTTCAGCTTGGCATAATAGGTTTTAATCAACGCGCCGAACATTTGCTGCGGGCTTTTCGCGCTCGAGACATGATTGAGGTATTCGGGATAGAAATGCTCGATGTATTTGACCCATCCCGGGGAGCATGACGTGAACTGAGGCAATGATTCGGCTACTTTCTGATCTCCCTGGACCAGCGCTTTGTAAAGCCGAAGGAGCAGTTCCGTGCCTTCTTCGATGATGGTGAGATCGGCGGTGAAGTTCGTGTCGAAGACGGCGTCGAAACCGCACAGTCGGAGAGCTGTATTCATCTGCCATGTCATGGGTGTGCCGGGTTCCAGGCCGAAGCATTCGCCGATGGCCGCCCGGGGACTGGGTGCTGTCTGGATGATCACGTGTTTTTCCGGATCATCGATAGCGGCCCACACATCGTCTGTGGGATCGTTGGCGCGTAGAGCGGCGGTAGGGCATCGGTTGATGCATTGACCGCAGTTGATACAAATGACGTCAGCCAGTGGTTTGTCCATGAATGTCGAGATCATGGTTTCGGCTCCCCGGTACGTGGCTTCCAGGACGCCGACTTCCTGGAGGTCGATACATGTGCGGACGCATCGGCGGCAGAGGATACATTTATCCATATCGCGGATAACGGAGTGGCTGGACCGGTCGACCGGGTGCTGACTTGTTGCCACGTGTCCGAAGCGGTAGCAGTCGACACCGTATTCATGGGCCAGATCCTGGAGTTCGCAGTTACCGTTTCGATTGCAGGAATAGCATTCGCCGTAGTGTTGTGACAACATGAGATCAAGAATGTGGCGGCGTGCCTGGCGGACTCGGCGGGAATGCGTGTGAACGACGATCGGAGCGGTGATCGGAAACGCGCATGCCGCTTGAAGAGTCCACATTTTTTCGACTTCAACGACACAGATCCGGCACACGCCGGCGATGCAGAGGTCTTCGTGGTAACACAGAGTGGGAATCCGAATACCCAGTATTTCGGCGGCCTTCAAAATGGTTGTTCCCAGGGGGACTTTGATCGATTGACCGTCGATTGTTACACTGACCTGTCCGCCGATCTTATGCATCACATCTTTTTCCTGGATCGCATGGCTCTTCTGACTCTTTGGCGACCGGCATGAACGGATGTTTTTATTTTCATTGATCATACTTGTTCATCCTCTCAACGTGTCATTCACTGACACGGCCCATGAGTTCTTCTTTAAAGTTTTTGACGATGGATAAAAATGCGTTCGGACTGCTCTGACCCAAACCGCATTTCGATGCGATCTGCATGGTCTCGCCCAATGAGATCAACTCTTTGAGATATGTCATTGAACACGTGCCCGCCTGAAGCTTTTTCAGACCATCAAGCAATTTGACATTACCGATCCGGCAGGGCGTGCATTGACCGCATGATTCTTCAACAAAAAACGCCAGGAAATTGCACGCGACTGACAGCATATCGCGGTCCGGACCAAAGACAATGACCGATCCCCCCGTGGAGATGTCCTCATAAGCCATCACCCGTTTGAAATCTGCCGCCGGTACGCAATGACCGGACGCTCCACCGATCTGAACAGCTTTGGCACCGGTTCCACCGACTTCCTTCAGCAAATCGTCAATCGTAATCCCCATGGGGAATTCGTAAACGCCCGCTTTCTCCACATCACCGCTCACGCTGAATAGCTTGTATCCTGTTGACTTGTCCGTACCGACTTGCGTGAACCAATCAGCGCCCTTGGCCAAAATGCATGCCGCCCATGCAAACGTTTCGACGTTGTTGACAATCGTCGGAAAATTGTTGAATCCCGTATCAACTGGATACGGCGGCCGATTTCGCGGCTCACCCCGATACCCTTCAAGCGACTCGATCAAAGCGGTTTCTTCACCGCATACGTACGCTCCAGATCCCATCTGTATCCTGATATCGAACGTTATCGGCGTCGATCCACGAGTGATTGCACCCAGTAACCCCTTGTTTCGACGCGCCTCTACCACCTCCTCCAAATGACTCCGAAGATAAGCATATTCACCGCGTAAATAGATGATACCTTCCTCCGCACCAATCGCTTTTCCGGCAATTGTCATCCCATCAAGCACCAAATCGGCGTATTCCTGCAAAATAACCCGGTCCTTGAATGTTCCCGGTTCGCCTTCATCCGCGTTGCACACGACATATTTCCTTTCGGAAATCGCCGCCGCCGCTAAATTCCACTTGGTCCCCGTCGGAAACCCTGCTCCACCACGACCTCGCATCCGGGATTTCGAAATCTCAGAAATGATGTCACTGCGCCTCATGTCAAGTGCACGATTTAACCCGGCAGCAGGTTCGATCATGCCAAACGTCAGCTCTCCCTGATATTTTGCCTTCATAATCAACCGATCCTCTCCTGATCCTGTAACGCAAAAACGCCGAATGTCTGGCGGCATTTTTCGATGATTTCATGGGCTTTTTCCGGCGTGACATGTGTGAAAACCTGGTCATTGACCAACATCGCAGGTCCCCGGTCACACATTCCCAGGCAATTTGTATATTCCAGCGTGAATTTACCATCAGCCGTCGTCTGACCGAATTGAATTCCCAGTTCGTTTTCCAATTGCCGTGCCACGCGCGATTTGCCGGCCATATCACAAGAAATCGTCTGACACAGACGAATAATGAAGCGGCCCTTCGATTTTTCGTCTAAAAAACTGTAAAAAGATACAACACTGTACACTTCCACCGGATGGATATCCAATGCGTCGGCAATGACCTGCATCGCATAACTCGAAACACGATGATATTTTTTCTGCACTTTCTGGAGAATGGGTATTAGTCCGCTTCGATCATAATTGACCTCGTCAACCCACTCCATGATGTTCTGACGCAACCGTTCATTTTCTGTGAGTAACATCTCGACATATCCTCCCCGTTATCGGGCCAGCAAATCGTTGACCACACTGATCAGCTTCTTCGGTTCCAATGGCTTTTCTTCAAAAGCATCCACGGGAACAATTTCGTTGTCCCGTCCAAACTCGAAGCCGGTTGTCTTCCCAATGCTCGTCAGCATCAGAATAGGCGTCTGAAAATGGTTTCTTCGAAGTTCCTGAGCCATCGCAATTCCATCATCCGGTTGATCCATCATCACATCAAGAATGAGTAAATCCGGAGTTTCCTTGCTCAATAGATTCATTCCTTCATTTCGATTAAACGCCGCGGTGACCGAATGCCCCTCGCTTTCGAGAATCAGGGTACACGCATCGACTACATCGGGATCATCATCGACAATAAAAATCTTCGCCACGTGAGAATCCTCCTTCGAATGTTTGACATTTCCGCTCATACCAAGCGGGAAAAAGCCGGAACATATCCTATTGTCTGTGCTTTAATTATGTCAAGGATTCAAAAAAAAAAGAGCGTTGATGATGGAATACTTTTTTATTGCTCCATTGGCTGTTAATATTTCACAGCAAACCATCGTCTTGCACATCCCCCATCAAACCAGTATATCACGTAATGAAACCGCCCGGTTCTTTCCGAGGGATCGGCGGCTGATCAATTTGCGTACCCCGTGATGTCGTGCTGCGCGAAAGCCGGCGATTCCGCTAGAAGGAGAAGGCGAACATGGTCCGTCACGTCATTTTTTGTTTGCTGATGCTGATAGGTGTACCCATGGTATGGGCATGGGAAGGAGAGACTATCCGCGTGGTATTCACCGATCCCGGGACAATCGTGGAAAATGGCAGTGCCGACTTGTCCATCCATGTGCCGGGCGTTGATTCCTTCATCCGGGTTCAGGACTGGCCTGTCATTCCCGTCCGACGGATTATCCGGCGATACGAAGCGAACGATCCGGCTGTCACGGTTCACGCGAATGCACCATTCCCGCGCACCATTCAACTGGATCGTAACCTCGCGGGTAATGGCGGAATCAGGCTCCTCGGGCGTGATAAGGCCGAACCAGTGTATACACCCCTATCATTCACTACTCCATTCCCGGCATCACCGATGCTGTTTCGGCGGTTCCGATGCATTGATCCGGTTACGCTGCAACCGGTCGTTTGGCTGGTGATCGAGTTGTTTCCCGTTCAATTGATCGCCGCCGATACCATCGTGTTCAACCCCGAAATAACCGTCACGATTCAACCGGATACCGCTTCTAAAGTGTCTTCAGAAATACCGAATACCGATGCCGGGAATCGGGGACCGGCTGCTTGTTACATCGTGCCGGATCAATTTGTTGATACAGCTCAACCCTTGATTCAACACAAAACGATGGGGGGAGTTTCCGCATCCATCGTTCCTTTGAGTCAGGCGTTGGCGATGGGGAGTGGACAGGATGATCCGGAAAAACTTCGGACCTTTATCCGGCAGTCTTATGAAACCAATACCACTGTGTTCTTCATTCTGGCCGGCGATGCCGATGTCATGCCGGTGCGATACTGCGACCAAACGGATGATCCCTTAGGCATGGTCCGGCTGCCGACTGATAACTACTATGCCGATTTATACAGCGCCGACGGTGAAATCATCCACTGGGATGCTGATCAGGATGGTCGGATCGGAGAATACCCTGATGATCTCGACGATATGGATTTTGCTCCCGATGTCATTGTTACCCGGATTCCAGCATCGACTCCGGAAGAATTCGCTGTGGCGATCGATCATATCATTCATTACGAATCAAGGGTCACCCATACCGATCCGTGGTTCAACACCGTGGTGTTTGCGGCGGTGGACACCTTCAATGCGGAAGCCCACGGTGAAACGTCGGGGATTCCGGAAGGGGAGCAATACGCGGAAATGCTCGCCGCAGGCATTTTCTCCGGAAAGACAATTATCCGCCTGTATGAAACCGATGTGTATCCCAAAGATGCTGTCGCGCTTCCGGAGAACGTACCGCCAGCGGTGGGGGGTGGGGCCGGTTATCTTGCTTTTCATTGCCATGGAGCACCGGATTGCTTTCAACTGGCCGAGTACCAATGCTTTGATCACACGCACGCAGGGGAAATGACGAACGGGCACAATCTGCCTGTGGTTTATGGATTTGCCTGCTCAACCGCCGCTTTCGACAATGAACTGCCGGATTATCCATACTCGACAGGCGCAGAATCGATGCCCGAGCATTTTCTTCTGCAGGCGCAGGGGGGAGCGATTTTTTACGTCGGTTCGACACGCGTGGCCTTTGCCAGCGGATTCGGGCACGACCAGAGCATGACCGGCTCCGGGGCGATCGAATACTGGTTCTGGAATGCGCGGACCCGTGCTGTTACATCACCAGGTCAAATGTTTGCAGCTGCACAGATCGATTCACTGAAACATATCGGAATTCATAGCGTGTACGATTACATCAATCTCATGGAACACAATGCGTTCGGTGATGCTGCGGTGTCTCTGGGCGGCTGGCTGCCCGGTCCGCAGGTGAGTCTTTTCCGGTATTGGGCAGGAACGCCCGGTCCAGGTGTGTCGTGCATAGACCCCGGTGAGGCGTCGGAAATGACGGTGGAATTGGTGAATGAAGGCGCACCGATCGCACAACCTCGTTTCGCTCTGGTCAGTGATCATCCTGATCTCACGGTAACTGGAAATTCAATCAGTGGGGATCCATTGAATCGGATGGATTTTGTGCGAATCACCGGACTGACATTTGAAACGACGACTGGCATGTCACCCAGTCAGATCGTTCCATGTCACCTTGATATATTCGATGATACGACACTGATTCAACGCATCCCGATGACCATCTATATCGGAAATGATCCCCATCTGATCCTCGACACGCTGACCTGGCAATATGAAAGCCACAAAAACGCGCATGCGGATCCCGGAGAGACATTGTACCTGACGGTTTTAGGCATCAACGCCGGCTGCGAACCCCTTGTGAATCCTCAGGTGACAATGCATTCGAATAGTCCATTTCTCACATCGTTTTCAGTCAACGATGTCGGTGAAACGGGTAGCGTGTTACCGGGGCATGCCTATATCAGCCCATGGTACCGGCTCACTATTGAAATTGCAGATGAATGTCCGCATGGAACGATCATTCCTATCCATTGTTCCGTGACGGGAGAAGTCGGAGGGCCATGGGTGGCTGACTTTGATTTGATGGTGGAGGATTTTCGGGGACCCCGGATGTGGGATCACGGTATTCCCGCACAGGTCGTGGAACCGGGTAATCATCTTCCGATCACCGTTGCTGCGAGGGATGTATCCGGAATCGATCAGATTCAAGCGATCATCCGGCCGTACCCTTCAGGTGAATCGATCATCCTTGAAATGTTGCCGGTCGGTTCCGAGTACTATCAGGCAACGTTCACTCTCCCGGATAATCCCGGGGATTTTTCCATCGATATCGTCGCCCGTGATCAACGGGGCAACACGCAAACGGATGCGTTCTGTTTGGCTTTATCCAGTCGGAGTCTCGATGGAGTGTCGATTCTTGTGGTCTCATTTGATGGAACGGGCATCGGAGGTGAAGCGGTGGCTGAAGCGATTGACCACCTGGGCGATTCCGCCGGTCACTGGGACATCCGGTTTCGAGGCCATCCAACAGTAGCGGATATCGAAAAGCTAAAGCCTGACAGCCTGTTTCTGTTGTATGGAACAGGCGGAGATGTGAGTGGGGAAGACCGGAATATGATCTGCAGCCTGATTGAGTCCGGAGCGGGTATTGTTCTATCCGGATGGGATGTGCTGAGGAATACGAAACGGAATGGTGGAGAAGTGTGGTTGAAAGACGTATTTGGTGTGCACGTAAATCGTAACAGCACAGAAGGTTATGCAATGGAGGGTATTGAAGGGGAGATATTTTATGACGGAGTTCAGATCCGCTTGAAGAAGAAAACCGGTGACACCTATTTTACAGCCGATGAAATCGAGCCGGTCAATTCTGCTCGTGGAGCGCTGGTTTTCACTGATGTGGAATCGCCGGGCTCCGGCGCGGTGTACCGCCGGGATACAGGATTGAGGACCCTTGCTTTTCCATTTGCTCTGGAGCATGCGAAGACAGATGCAGATCTGCTAGCATTGCTGGAGCCTATCCGCACGTTTTTAGCCGATCATCCTGCCGAGCCAGCGCTTCAGTTAGCATTGAATGCCGGCTTTTATGAACCGGGTGACCCGTTTTTGTTGACTGTACGGTTGGTCAATCCGTATGGAGAGACTCTCGCGGGCACGCTCTTTCTCGCATTGGAAGTCGGTGGATTGTACTGGTTCTGGCCTTCGTGGACGCAGTATCCGGGAGGCATGGATTCGCAAGTGGTTCAAGTCCCGATGTTTGACGTCTGGGCCGAGTCGATTTTAGATTTTTCATGGCCTGAAGTGGCCGGACCGGGACCGGTCATCTGTTTTTTCGCTGCCGCTGTCGACAGTGAAGGTCAGTTACTGGATGATCTTCAGCACGCCGAATTCAGCTATTAAGCTGGAAGAGAGGGTTCAGATACAGTATAAGTCCACGGATATAAACCATCGTAGACATGATCCGCTGGACCTGACATAAAAATATCCGCTTCGGCATTCACTTGAAATGCTAAAACTCCTCCGGGCATCTCGACATGGCACACATTCCGAACGAGTCCTCTCACGGTGGCGGCGGCAAACGCCGCAGTGGCTCCTGTCCCGCAAGCCCCGGTCAATCCAGCACCGCGCTCCCAGACAGTTAACTTCAACCTACCTGGATTCAGCACGGAGCAAAAACCGACGTTGATTCGTTGGGGAAACAGTCGATGGTGCTCGATCATCGGTCCATAATACAGGATCTCTTCATCGCTTATATCGGTTACGAAGAGAACGCAATGAGGATTACCGACACTCAGGCAGGATGCATCGAATGTCCTGTCTCCTGCTGCAATGGCAATATGAACCGTATCACCCTGCCCTGTCATGGGCAGCGCCTCGCGTTCCCAGATGGCGCGGCCGATGTTGACAGTCACGTCGCGGTAGTCCGGATCATCGGCATGAACGCAGACGATCGCCGTGCGGTTAACAAGATGAACAGGGAATTGGCCCGATGGGCTGAGACCCCGTTCATGGCAGAGGCGTGCGACACAGCGAAGGGCATTTCCGCAATTTTCTGCTTCAGATCCGTCGGAATTGAAAATCCGCATGGCGATTTCGCCGGACAGTGTCCTGAACAGGATAACGATACCGTCGGATCCGGGACCGAGACGCCGATTGCTCATCTGTTTGGCAAGTCCGGTCCAGGGTAAATCAAGGAGAGCGGGTTGTGAAATGGCATCGATAAACAGGTAATCGTTGCTCAGTCCGTGGTATTTCGAGAATGGTATCTGCATCATTAGGCTTTCAGTGAATCTGGTAGTTGGGCGCTTCTTTGGTAATGATGATACTGTGCGGATGGCCCTCGCGGTTACCGGCGGCACTGACTTTGACGAAACGGGCGTTCTCACGGAATTCCGCAAGATTTTGACTGCCGCAGTATCCCATTCCAGACCGCAGTCCTCCCATCAATTGATGAATACTGGCGGAAAGAGAGCCTTTATAGGGTACCCGGCCTTCGATTCCTTCTGGTACGAGTTTCTCCGATTCCGTATCTTCCTGGAAATAGCGATCCGATGACCCGGCTTTCATGGCTCCGAGGGAACCCATTCCCCGATACACTTTGAATGAGCGGCCCTGAAAAATGACCATTTCACCCGGTGCTTCGTCAGTGCCGGCCAGCAAAGACCCCAGCATGACGGCATGCGCACCCGCGGCTAAAGCTTTTGCGATGTCTCCGGAGTAGCGGATACCGCCGTCGGCAACAATGGGTTTGCCGAACGTTCTGGAGACATCCACTGCATCCAGGATGGCGGTCAATTGAGGAACGCCGACTCCGGAAACAATACGGGTCGTACAGATCGACCCAGGTCCGACTCCGATTTTGATAACATCAGCGCCAGCATCGATTAATGCCCGCGTACCTTCACCCGTTGCAACATTTCCGGCCATCAAGACGACATCGGGATAGCGGCTTTTCAGTTTCGAAACCGTTTTGAGAACACCGGTCGAATGGCCGTGTGCGGTATCGACGGCCAGGAGATCGACCTTGGCTTCAAGCAACGCAGCCACGCGTTCGTCGACATCCGAACCGACGCCGACGGCGGCTCCGACACGCAGACGACCCAAGTCATCTTTACACGCATTAGGATATTTCTCCTTTTTTTTGATGTCCTTCACGGTGATCAGCCCCCGCAGTCGGAACCTGTCATCGACAACGAGCAGTTTTTCGATGCGATTTGCATGCAGAATCCGTTTGGCTTCTTCCAGCGAAATGCCTTCTTTAGCTGTAATAAGACCTTCGGATGTCATCAGGTTACGGATGGGTTGATCCAGATTGTTAACAAACCGCAGATCCCGGTTAGTTAGAATGCCGACCAGACGATCATCTTCGGTAATGGGTATCCCCGAAATCTGAAAATGAGACATCATATTCAGTGCTTTTCGTATATTGTCGGCAGGAGAGAGCGTAATGGGGTCGACGATCATGCCGCTTTCAGATCGCTTGACTTTGTCGACTTCCGAAGCTTGTTGTCGAATCGGCAGGTTTTTATGGATGATACCCATGCCGCCTTCCTGTGCCAAGGCGATGGCCATGCGTGACTCGGTTACCGTGTCCATTGCTGCCGACAACACGGGTATATTCAGCTCGATATCGCCGGCCAGGCAGGTCGTCAGCTGAACATCTCTGGGAATCACGTCGGATTTTGCGGGTATCAGGTACACATCATCGAAGGTCAGCGCTTCGAAAAGAATTTTAGAGCTGCCGGTCATAGGATCACCTCCAGATCAGCGGTTGTTGACCGTAACCTACTGAACCGATCCGGCAGTGTCAATTGAAAAGCCTTAATAATCACGGAACTCAAACACGGAACTCAAACACGGAACTCAAACACGGAACTCCTTGACACTTCTGGTTTTACTCAATTACACTTTAATAGGATTGTCTGCAGGAAAGATGCAGGAAAATGCTTCCAGGAGGCTAACATGAGAATCGGCATTAATAAATGGTTGTTGGTTTCTCTTGCCGCGGTTTTGTGCGGGAGTGCTGCAACGGCGCAAACGCCCACACCGCCGTATATTGGAATCGAAAAACAAATGACCACACTCGGCGAGATCTGCCCGGGTGGTTATATCGACATTTCAATCCGGCTGACGGGCGCGGGTACAACGGCTTTTCTTCGAAATCCAATCAATGCCGTGTGCGTTATCGATAAAAGCGGCTCGATGGGGGCCAATCCATATGGCTATGATGTTGCCTGGAACGAGAGTGCGGAACCACCCTATGCACCCGTCGGAACATACCCTTTGACCCGCAGAAATCCTTACGTAGCAACCGTTTGGGCTGCCTGGAATTTTTATAAGTATTTTATCGATAATCAACCGTCTTTGGGCCATGACGATTTCGGCGGACTGGTTTATTACTCGAACGGTAGCGCGATTCCAGGATACTCCAACGGAGTCTATGCCGTGACAACTCCGACAACGATCCAGCGGGTCCGGGACAATCCGGTCAGTGTCGCTCATAAGAACTTCTGGTGGCACAGCAAACTGGCTCGCGAGTATCCGCCACAAGGCGGTACCGCTATCGGGCCCGCTATGCAATATGCACGCAACCTGATCAATGTGATGCCGCTTCATGTTCCCTCCTATTTTCCGGGAACCCCCACACCGATTACTCCTAAGCCGACAATCGACGGTGAGAACTTCATGATACTGTTGACAGATGGACAACCCAACGATTACTGGACACCCGGGCCGTCAGAAGTTCCCGGTTGGTCCTCAAACGCGTACGTTCATGCGATCGAAATGGCCAAGCGGTGTTCCCTGGGATCACCCTGGGGAAGCTATTCGCAGGTGTTCGATACTACGATTTTTACCATCGGCCTGGGCTCCCAGGTGGATACCAGCCTCCTGTCGATCCTGGCTGATCCATGGAACTGGGCATACATGAACGGAACACCGACGCCAACAGATGCGAATCATGGCTTCTTCTCGTGGGCGCTGACTGAGGATGATCTCGTCGACGCTTTCGAAGCCATCGCCGGAACCATCGTATCAAACTTGGCCGGCACCGATATTTACGTTTTTGAAATGGTTCCGGCCGTCGATGCGATGTGTCCCGGCGGCGCAACCGTGTTTACCCAGATCGACCCAGCATCGGTCAATCCCCCACCGACGATCATTCCTCCGGCAACCCCCGGAGGCAATCCGGTATATACATGGAATTTCCAGGAGTTGTATATCGGTGACGAACTCGAAATCACATTCCGGATGGAAATTCCGATGGCAGCACCAACCGGTGTCTTCTCGCTGATCGAGTGCCCTGAATCGCAGATCAGCTATACCAATTACCAAGGCATTTCTGAAACGACCCCAATCTTCGACCCGGGCTTTATGATGGGAGTTTGTGGTGGTCCTACGGATACCCCGACCCCGACCCCAACCCCGACTCTGACTCCGACCTGCATTCAGGAGGTGCTCTTCTTCGACGATTTCGAAAGCGGCGACTTCAGCTTATGGGAAAGCTCGGGACCAACATGGGGACTCCAGGCACACCTGAATAATGCCCTCGCGTTCTCAGGTAACTACTTCGCATACTTCGCCGGATCAGAGAATCCGGTTGGATTCGGCTTTAATGAAGCATCTATGCTAAAAATCATCGATTTCTCGAGTCCTGTTCGTCCCGGAGCCGTTCTGGAGTTTTACGTCAGATTAAAAGGTTTCTCTTTCCCACAGATGTTGGATAAATCCGGGTTTGACGACCCCAACGAGTATGATCTGTTCATTGCCGAAGTGTCCGACGGCAATGGGCATTTCACCTATGTTCCTCTGGATTACAGCGATGTAAAAGATGATTACTTCCACGTCCGCATGAGTCTCATGGATTTTGCCGGAAGTATGGCCGTACGGATCCGATTGCTGTCGTATTTCCCGGTAACGGTGTTCAATCCGGATCCCTCCAGCAATGAACCCATGGTCTTTATCGATGATGTCATGGTGTTCGATTATTGCTATGATAACACACCGACACCGACACCCACACAACCCCAGGGACCCATTATACCCGCAACATCCCGGAATGGGTTGGGGATCATTATTCTGGCAATCACCATGCTTATTGGGGTGCCACTGATCCGGCGCACCCATTAGACCTTTGCATTGATTTACTAAAGAAGCCGATCTCGCTGACCGGCTTCTTTTTTTTTCGGGTTCAAGCGGGACTCGTGCGCGCCGATCGCGATCATACGTAGAACCGATTTCAGCACACCCAGTGATGTGTCGGGATCGATCGGAAGCTACATTGGGATCAATGGCCGGCGGCCGGTGGCACGGCAACCAGCAGTTTCTCGGGTTCAGGCGTATCCGGTTCGACGCGGGGAGCCTGGTAGAGTTCGGCATGAACACGAAAATCGTTTCCGTTGGGAAGCAACCGGATGTCCCGGATGTAGTTTCCCGGATCAACGTAGCGATAATATCGCTCCTCTTCCACCCATGGTTGTCCATCTAGTTTTTTCAACACAATCAAGTAATCGGGATGAAAACGGCGGACAGGATCTTGATTGAGAACGCGTGGAGCTTCCTGGCGTCCCCAAATCGTGATCGCCCGGGCAGTCGTTTCCAGGCATAGCGAATGGGCAATTCCTCCAAGAACGACGGTTCCAGGTGTAAAGTATGTGAGTCCCAATTCTCTGGATGTGTCCCGCATGGTCGTGGAGCGGGTGGTAAACGCATGAAGATGCAATCCGCCGTCCAACAGAAGGAAGAGAGAAACGACGATGCATGTGATTGATTTTTTGGGATGAAGTGCGGTTTTCTGGAAGACGGGAAATGCGGCAACGGTTAAAACAATCAGTGAACCGGTGCTGATGAGCCATGCGAGGGGGAGGGAAACGGGATCAGGGATTAAGCGGGCGATAAATGGAGGGAGAATGAGAATCGCTGGACCGGTCAACCCGATCCACTGAACGATACGGACCGGCAATGAATAGGGAGAAGACCGAGGCGTCGCCATGGATTCGATGCTGCGGGCGGCCAGGACGATCAGTGGAAGATACATAAAAATGTAACGGCGAAATGGTTTTGCTGTCAGTGGAGCGATTTCCATGCTGACAATTGCCAGAAAAAGCCATGCTTCTTTTTCAATGGATGGAATGTTTCGCAAGGCTTCTAGAAGAGAACCGGATGTATCCATCATGCTCCGGGCCAGCCGGATTCCTGCCAGGACCACCAGGGTCGCATTAAGAAAGAAGAACCGCGGTGGAATCAGTCGATCACCCGTCCGATTAACGAAAAAACTCGGAAGATTGACCAGAAAATCACGGAGTGTTGATGGAAAGTTGCCATCCTGCCAAAGGAAATACATGATTCGATATTCGTCAATGTTGGGAAGATAGATGTATTTCCGCCACAAGAGAAATACCGATACGATACCTCCTGCAACAAGCAATGTATTCAACGCAAGGTCGCGCCAGCGGATCGTTCGCCGCTGCTGCCATATCCGCAGAGCGAGAATGACGGTGATGGGCGGCATTGCAGAAAGAACGTAGGATTTCGTCGCCACTGCCAGGGCGATACTCATGCCGGCAAGAAAGACTGCCCAGACCCGGTCCGCCATCCATTCCATCAGCCACCAGGCCAACAGAACGAACAGGAGCGCTGTCGAGTCGACATAGGCGGTGCGGTTTAACGTTGTGAAACCGAAGCTGAAGCCAAAGAGCACCGCGGCGAAAACGGTGCTTCGACGCGGTAGATATTTCCTGAGGATTCCTGTCAGCAATAACACGCTGAGAATTCCTGACAGGATGGGGATGATGCGGGTGGTTGCGTACGAGACGCCCAGGAAAGAATATACCATGAAAGTGGCCAGGCAGAATGTCGGGCTGATCAAAAGAGACTGGTTGAATTCATCGAGGATCCAATCATCAAACAGGATCTTGTTCCGGGCATTGTGGACCCACCAGCCTTCATCGGAGATAAAATGGAGACCGGCAGTGCTTGGGGGATCTGCATCCAGGGCGACGATTCGAATGAGAATAGCCAGGAGAAATCCGATGATCAGGAGTATTCCCGGCAGGGAGGCGTTCCGATAAACACCATTCATGATCGGCTCCTCATGAACCGTTGTAACAGGCAGATCCCTTCCCGGACTTGGATCAGCAGTTCATTCCACGATTGGATCGAAATCAGGATGCGCCATATCCGGGAGGGATTGAGATACAGCCGGCGGACCGCGATCCGTTTAATTTCCGCAAGTTCCGCCGAAGTCAGTGATTCTGTCTGCATGATGACCCGGCTACCGCTCTGGTCGAAATGTCGATCGGATTCGTTTACGTATCCTTGGGTAACGGCCCATTGCCGCAAATCCGTTCCCATACGTGGAACCGCAACATTCAGCGATGCGAAGTTGCAGGGGAGCCGTCGGGCGAATTCGATTGTTTCCATTGCGGATTCTCGGGTTTCCCCGGGAAGACCCAGTAAAAATGTAGCGACAGTCCGGATCTTCAGACGTTGAGCCACCGCGAACATGCTCCGGACCTGGTCGAGGGAGTATCCTTTGCGATAGGTCTCCAGAAGTTGCGCATTGGCGGTTTCGACTCCGAAAATAATCGAATGACAACCAGCGGATTTCATTGCCGACAGGACGGTTTCATCCACGAGATCGACGCGGGAAAAACAAAGCCAGCGCATCTCCGGAACCGTGTGGCCAATAGCTTCGCACAGTGCAAGATTCCGGGATCGGTCAGACCCGAATGACTGATCGAGGAAAAAAATATCACGGATCCCCAACGATCGCAGAGATAAAAGTTCTTCGATAACATCCTCAATGGGCCGGCGCTTGCATCCCAGGGTTCCCATGACGCAAAAAGCGCAATGAAATGGGCATCCAAATTCAGTCATGACGGTGGCAAACCGGCGACTTTTTACAAAGGGATATCGGTAATCCCGGTCGATGAACATCTCGTGCCGTGGAAGGGGAATTCGAAATCGCCCATTTGTTTCCCG
>JAFGMN010000108.1 GCA_016927515.1 candidate division CSSED10-310 bacterium
GGTTATGCGGCATCCGTCGATCTCAATCGCAACGAAGCGATCCGAGTGGGTCGTCTCGCTGCGGAACTGGCCGCCGCCGCTGCCGGGCTCGCCCCCCGTGCCATCCGACTGGCGCCTGCAACAGCCGCCGTCGCGCGATGGGTGACGCCGGCCCGCATCGATCCGGGGGCCATTCCGGTGCCGGAAAAGCAGGCTCTGCTTCAATCAGCCATTGCCATGGCTGAAACGGTTCGCGGTGTCAATCAAGTTTCGGGATCCATCGGTTTTCGCCGGCTCGAGACATGGATGGGATCATCGGACGGTGCGCGAATCGAGCAGATGGTTTTGATTCCATCGATTGAATTGTCCATCGGTGCTGGAGAACGGACCGATGCTCAAACCCGTTCGTGGCCATCATCTCACGGTGGGTTTACGTGCACGGGAGGGTATGAGCGATTGCAAAACGTGATTCAGGCTGATTCCATTTGCCGTGCAGCAGAGGAGGCGGTTGCGCTGGTGCATGCCCCGCCGTGTCCTGAAGGCGTGGTTCCGCTGATTTTAGCTCCGGATCAGATGAGCATGCAGATTCATGAAAGTATCGGGCATCCGTTGGAGTTGGATCGGGTGTATGGTGTGGAAACCAATTTTTCGGGAACGAGTTTTGCGCAGCCGGAACGGTTGAATACGCCTGTGTTTGGTTCCACACATGTCACAGTGGTGACGGATCCCACGGAAGCCGGCGTATTGGGCGGATATGGATTTGATGATGATGGCGTTCCAGCAACATCCGTGACCGTGATTCGCAACGGCCGACTGATGGGATACCTGTCGGGGCGTGAAACGGCGGCACGTCTGGGTACTGTATCCAGCGGAAACAACCGGGCGGCCGATTGGCGTCATTATCCGATCAACCGGATGTCGAACACGCGGATGGAGCCTGGCAGCTCATCCTGGGACGATCTCCTGGCCGGCGCTGAAGGGGGTCTTTTGATGGCCACCAACCGGAGCTGGTCGATCGATGATCGGCGGGATTCATTCCGTTTTGAGTGCGAAGCGGCCTGGGAGATCAAGGGAGGTCAGCGGGGCACCCTGTACCGGAATCCATCGTACTCCGGTCGAACGATGGCATTCTGGGCTTCGTGCGAGGCTGTCGGTGTGCCTTCCCTCTATGAAAACTGGGGCACACCTTCCTGCGGGAAAGGTGAACCCGCCCAGAGTATTCACACCAGTCAAGGCGCCGCTCCCGCCCGCTTCAGCTCCGTACCCGTCGCTCCCTCAGGTCACAGGAAAGGACATCCCCATGGCTGACCTGACATCCGGGACGGCTTTCGAATCACTCGATCCACGATTCGAAGCGATGGTGATCGAGGAGCAGACGGATTCGCTGGCGACACGGCTGGCGGAAAGCGGTATTCAAGCCAATACAGCGGTTCGTGACCGGCAAATCTGGTTTCTTGTTTTTCGGGATGGCCGCATGGGCTTGGCCACCGGCTCGATGGCAACCCAGGAGGCCACCAGACAGATGATTCGGGAAGCAACGCAGGCCTGGGGGAAATCCGGTCATTCCTCACCTCGTCAGCCTCCGGCAATGATAGAGCCGCCGTTTCAACCGGTACCCGATCCCGATGTGATCAACGAAAACCCTCGTCAGCGTACGGAGCAGTTGAAGACGCAGATCGATGGAATTCGTCGGCATGATCTGGATCTGGCCGGAGCGTTCACGTCGAGTGTCGTCCGTCGTCGAATTCTTAGCACAGCGGGAGCAGATCTCTATGCCGCCAACAGCCTCGTCGACCTGTCATGTACCGTCACGGCGCAGGGCCACGGGAGCGGGTGGGCCCGGCAGTTCAGCACGCATATGAACGATATCGATCCGGCCGCACTGATCCGACGAGCCGGGGGAAAAGCACTGCAAAGTCGGAATGCGAAACCTTTGACACGGGGTCGTATGACAGTGATTCTTGAACCGGCGGCTGTCGGTATGCTGCTTTTGTTTCTCGGCTTCCTCTCGTTCGGCGGCCGTGGATTCAACCGGGGAACCAGTTTTCTCAGCGGTCGCCTGGGGAAAAAAGTGCTTCCGGATCATGTGACCATCTGGGACAATAGCTCCGATCCACGGATATTCGGTTGGCCATTCGATTACGAAGGCGTTCCGGTTCAGCCGGTGATACTGGTCGAAAACGGGTTTGCCCGAGGAGTCGTTTATGATCGGGAAACGGCGCTACAAGGATCCACCCTATCGACCGGACACGCCCTGGCTCCTGATAACCACTTCGGTCCCTACCCACGCTGTTTGCATATGCGGGGTGGCGATCGCCCGGTTTCAAACCTGATCGCTTCCCTCGATCATGCCATTTTGATTACCCGGTTCTGGTACATCAATTACGTGAATCCGATGCAAACCATGGTCACCGGCTCCACCCGTGACGGAACATTCGAAATTCGATCCGGACGGATCACCCGGGCCGTTTCGGACATGCGGTTCGAAGAGAGTATTCTCGAGGCTTTCGCTAGATCAATCGCCGTTTCCACTGAAACCGAGTATGTCAGACAATTCGGTTCAACCCTGCATGTCCCCTGGATGGTGATCCCGGATTTCAATTTCACGGAGGTGATATGACGCGACGTACGTTTCTGAAAGGGCTGGGCTGCGTTCTGGCCGTCGTCATGATCCCCCGCGAAACCATTGCACACATTACCGGACAGCCCTTTCAAAGCACGATCGGAACGAATCCGGAAGGGGGTCCGGCCCGCTGTTTCCTCACCGGCCGAGACCACGGCTGCGCCGGATCACGTCTTCATGACGATTCCGCCGTCACCCAGGAACAAGGTATCACCGAACTGCATCTCAGGATGACATGATGCCGCTCCTCTCTTCCGTGACACTGACCCTTCTTGTCCTTTCATCCATTTTACTCATGTCCATCTGGGGAACTCTCGCGCCTGAACGGAACGTGTACTATTCACCTGCATATATCGGCGCACTGATCGTGCTGGCCATCAATTTGCTCGCGTGCACGCTGCGCCGGTTGCGCCGCTTCCCTCATCGATTCCAACGGATGGATTGGGGTTATTATGCTACTCATATCGGGATCATGACGATTCTGGCTGGAGCGCTCGTCAGTCTGTTGACTGGAATCCGCGTCACTGCCTGGATTGCTGCCGGAGAAACCATTTCGCAGATCCGGGACATGCACGACCGGGTGATCGATCCGGGGTTTGAATGCACGCTTCAGCGCTTTATTCTGGAGTTGCATGGTAGCGGCATGCCGGATGATTTCATTTCCTATGTCAGTGTAGCGGTGCCTGGAAATCCGCCTTTCGATACACGGATCACAGTGAATCATCCACTTTCCGTCAATGGATACCGGTTGTATCAGTCGAGTTACCGGTTGGCGGAGCATCAGTCCGTGACGTTGGGTGTGCATGATTTCGGTTTATCGGAGCATCGTGAGGTGGAGCTCGTCACCGGACGGGATCCGATCGTTCTTGACCGTGGGGATGGTGATTTGTTGGAGATTCAGGCGGTCCGGTATGAGCCTGATTTTGTCATGATGGGTCCGGGCCGTTTCGGATCCCGGTCTCTTAATCCCCGGAATCCGGCGGTGCTGATCCGGTGGCGAAAGGGGACAGCAGATCCTGAAATGAAATGGGTGTTTCTTCATCACGCGACCATGCACAGGGATACAGACACGCCTCTGCTGGATTTTTCATTGGATCATGTGGATCAGGAATATGATTCAGGGTTGGAGTATGTGCGTGATCCGGGCCGGAGCTGGGTGACGGCAGGCGCGTGTCTGTTGATTCTGGGGTTGTTCATCTATCTGTTGCCGATTGGCGGAGCAGGAGTGAAGCGATGATGGGATATGAGGCCATCCTGATCAAAACGGCGCTGGTGGTTTACATTCTCGCGTTCGTCATCAGTCTTTACCGGTTGATCAGTCGATTGTCCGGTCGATCTCCGTGGGTTTTCAGGATCATGATGTCGGGGTTTATGATGCACACAATTGCATTCCTGATCCGATGGAAGGCCACCTATACGATGGGATACGGTCATATTCCCGTGACCAACCGGTATGAATCGCTCGTTTTCTTCGGTTGGTGTCTGGTGCTGGCGTGGCTTGTGACAGCCCGATGGATCCCCGGCCCCGGTGTCGCCGCCGGCATGCAAGGGGTATCAGCGGTGATGACTGCAGCGGCAGGTCTGGTTCCCGGAAGCACATCGCGGATCGAACCGCTTATGCCCGCTCTGCGGTCCAACTGGTTGCTCTTCCATGTTGTCACGTGTTTCCTAGCGTATGCGGCGTTTGCCATCGCAACGTTTATTGCCGCTCGGATTTTATTTCGGTCCGCTTCGTCGCCTCTTCAAACCCCGCACGGTAGCGAATCACGAGAAGCGGAAATTGTCATGCACCGACTGATTTCCCTCGGTTTTTTTCTGCTGACACTGGGTATTCTGTCGGGGAGTGCATGGGCGCAGCAATCCTGGGGTCGGTATTGGGGATGGGATCCGAAAGAAGTCTGGTCTCTGATCACGTGGATTGTATATGCCATTTTTCTGCATGCTCGGATGAGCCGCGGATGGAGTGGTAAAAAGCTGGCGATTCTTGCGGTCATCGGGTTTGCGGCGGTTTTGTTTACTTTTCTCGGAGTTAATTATTTACCCGTATTGCGGGGTTTGCACAGTTATGCCTGAACCAATACACTGGTGGTGCTGGAGATCAGGAAGGTGGTCGAACGGTGAAAAGAACGCTGACATTCGTATGGGTAGCCGGTTTTCTGGTTGGCATTGGTGTGCTTGCGGGACACCTCGTTGTGCGCGCAGCCAATCTGACCCGACCCGTCATCGACATCACGACACCCGAAAAGAAAAGTGCCGGGAGGCCTACCCACGTGCACTTTGAACATATGCGGCATGTCTCCGAATTCGGCGCGACGTGTGAGATGTGCCATCCGGCAATCGCAGACGAGTTAAATTCACCACGAAATTCGCAGAAAGAAGTGCACGATGCCTGTCGGCAATGCCATGCGAAGAATAAACCTGGGAAATCGTTTCTTTGCGCCAAATGCCATATTCCCTGACATGGAACGGGATCAAGGAACCGTCACGAGGGGACCGAGGTAGATGTCCCATTGTTTTTCATCCGGAGACAGAAAATACAACCGGATCCGGAACAACCCGGCGGGTGCGTTCAGATGACCGATCCGGAGATAGGTGGGATCACAGGCACTTTCCAATGACTGCGGATCCACAAGGTCGAATCGCAAGAGGTGCATGAAATCCGGATCATGGGTACGAACTGAGGTCATCAGCGTCGCGCCCCGGCGGATTGTCTCGGGTATTTCGGGAATCAGTACACCACGCGATCCGACGAAATGCTGAACCGCATAGACATCACCGGCATACCGGACAACGGCAACACCGATATGGGTGTAAAGAGGTGATAGAATGTTGGCTCGATGAGGTGTACTGGCCATCCATTGTTTCATCATCTGTCTTCCCGCTTCCAACGGTGTGTCCCGGGTGGCGTGTCGATGCAACCAGATGTTTTCACCGGAATGCTCGATGATCAATCCACGATGAAAGCGAGTGATTCTATCATGGGGTGTTAATCCGTCCGGTGATAGGTGATCAAAATACGACCGGGCGATCATATCCTCGATATGGAGACGGGCGGATTGATCCAGCGCCGGGTCGCGAACCAGCGAAGATAGCGATCCGGGATCGATCAGACGCTGCCGGTTGACGCCCTCCGTGACGATATCGGCACAAAGCGATTCCAGTGTGATCACGTCTGGAGTATTGACTTTGGGCGTGGAAGCAGCCGAAACAGCCGAAACAGCCGAAACAATTGATAGGAATAGCATCGGTTGCATCAATACGCAGAGCATCGTCATGATGCGCCGATGACCGGATGGGAAACCCGCATGAAGAGGCCATCGAATCAATTCCATTTCCGTTCAACTCCCAATTCATTATAATCCACGCGAATGATGAAGACACGCGTGAAACAGATGATTTCTGAGTGCACCACTGGAGAACCGAAAAACACAACACAAACCGGTTCGATGATCGCAGTGACGGCCTTTCTGCTCATCGGTCTGTTTGCATGTTTACTGATCGGTCTGTCTGCCTGCTTACTCACCGGTTGCGAGTCGGATCGCACCACACTTTCCCGAAATGTCATCCTGATTTCACTGGATACCCTGCGCTCGGATTTTCTGGGCTGCTATGGAAACCCCACCATCCGGACTCCGTGGATCGATGCACTCAGCCAACAAGGAATTGTCTGCGCAGATCACCATGCCAATTCCAACTGGACTTTGCCGTCTCATGTGTCCATGCTGACATCCCAATATGCAGCCGATCACCATATTGTCTACGACAATCGACCTCTGCCCGATTCAGCGAATACCCTGGCGGAGTCGTATAGACAGGCGGGATATCGTACCGGAGGATTCTATAGTGTTCAGTACTTTGCTCCTGATCTGAATCTGTGCCAGGGATTCGACACAATGGAAGAATATGATTTCGTGCACGGAGCCGGTCCACAGCGTGTGATCCAATGGCTCAACACGGCTTCTGGATACCCGTATTTCCTTTTTCTCCATTCGTTCGAACCCCACGCACCATACGGTGGATACAGAGAATACAGGCAAACAGCAAGGGGACAATCCCTCCGCAATCTGCCGGAATTCGATCAGTTCACCCGGAATGTGGAACAGGGATCTGCGATTGCAACATGGCGGGATTTTCGCGAAGCGATGCTGATGATGCTGCTGGGATTTCGGAAAGGTCACGACCGCCACGATCCGGCGATTCAGGAAATGGTCCGGACGATGACGAGCGCCCAGATCAGATTGTGGAAAGATGCTGGTGAAGTGCCGATCAGTGATGTTCTGGATCCATGGTTTGCGTCGGACCTGTTCCATCCCGACACGCAAGCTTTGATTGATAACTACAGGCTTCGAATCGAGTATTCGGACCGGGCACTGGGTCACTTGCTGCAGGATCTATACCGTCTGGATTGTTTCGATCGAACAATGATCTGCGTTACATCGGATCACGGCGAAGCGTTTTTCGAACACGGTCATGTGTATGGCCATGGCGGCAACCGGCGTGATGTGATTGATCCGCATTTGACGGCGGATTCGAGTTTTCACTGGGAAGAAATTGCCACTCCGATGATTCTGTGGAATGCTCCATTTTCGCCAAAACCGCACATTCAACTCGGATTGACCTGTTCCCTCGATGTCATGCCGACATTACTTGCGCAGACCCGAATGGAAGCTCCGGCAACGGTGCATGGAATCGATGTCACCCAATCGATTTCACCGGAGCGCTATACGGTGGTGGAAAACCAGCGCACGGTCAGGCGCGCGATCATCACATCCGATTGGAAGCTGATTGTCGGATCCGGGCCGCCAGAGTTGTATGATCGCGGAGCGGATCCCGGGGAGACCGTAAACATGGGCTTGCGGACGGGGGAGTATGCCCCGGATGTCAGCGAGGCATTCGATGTATGGTGCCAGGGACGGATCTTGCGATTTGCTCCGGATGACGTGCTGGTGGATCCTGAACTCAGGCAGAACCTGCAAATGCTGGGATATCTTCACGCTCCGGAATAAACGTGGCGGAGCGGTTTTGTTGTTTTAAAAGCAAGGTGTTGCTCATGCATCGTTGATCATATAGACTAGGCCCGTTTTCCTAAACGTCTGTTTGTTAAAGGAGGGAGAGATGAGATCACGTTACTTGTGTTTACTCATTGTCGTGGCCGTTTTTTCGGGAATGGGGGCGAATGCAGCCAATTGGGACATGACTCTCAGCAGCCAGGGCAGCGGTTGGGCATGGAATCCGTCATCGATTACCATTGAAGACGGGGACACCGTCACATTCTGGAACTATTCAACTTCAGTAACCATGGTGTCTTCCGTGACGGGTTCATGCCCTTCATTCACAACGGATCCAATCTCCGGCCAGCCGTATCCGGGCAGCGATGTGGTTCTGTTTGATTCGGGACCATGCTACACCGAGTTCATGGATGTGGTCTGGAGTGCAGCCGGAACGATTACCGTCGTGGAAGCTCCCACGCCGACACCCGACCCGTATCCCGATGCGCCTGCCATGTCACCGGCCGGCCTGGGCATCACCCTTGCCGTGATGTCGCTGCTGATCGGTATTGCCGTGTTTCGGAAGAAATAGTCGTTCCGATCGATCCGTCGATGGAAACAATGATTTCATTGACAGCGAGATCATTTCGACCTGAACCGATGGCCGCCTCCTGCACAATCCGGGTTAATCCCCCACAGCAGGGGACGGCCATTCGTACGATGATGACTTTCGGTATCGTCGGATTGGCCAGGATTTCGATCAGTTTGCCAACGTACGGTTCGGTTCTGTCCAGCTTTGGACAGGCGACGACGACGGATCGTCCCCGCAGAAACCGCCAATGGATGTCGGCGGAAGCCACAGGCGAACACGTGCTCAGAACGACCAGCTCCTTGTGATTGAACATGGAGGCCGTCGGATGAACGAGATGAAGTTGGACCGGCCATTGCCGGAGATCAGACGGATTGATTTGTGCTGGTAACGCAGTGGCTATGCACGGTGGAGTGGGTGTGGCTTCGGATGGAAAAGCCATCTGCCGGGACCCGGGGCAGCCGGATGGTGCAGGCGCAAGCGCTTGTACCGGGATGCCATGATCCCGGGCGGCATCGATCAATGATCGGAGCCCATCGTCGCCCCGCGTCGCTTGTATATGATGCGCGGTTGCCCCCCAATCAAACGCATCGGCCTCCCGTTCCTCGATCGTCAGTGCACCCGTGGGACATTCGCCCAGGCAATCTCCGAAACCATCACAGAAATGCTCCTTGACCAGTTTCGCCTTCCCATTGACCAATTCGAGTGCTCCTTCCGAACACGCGGCGATACACTTACCGCATCCATTACAAGCCGCCTCGTCTATCTTGATAATTTTTCGCCTTGCCATATTGGGATCTCCTTTCCATTCATGCTTCCATTTGCTCCAGCTTCATTCCGGAACCCATCTGCACGTGCCCAGCATGCGCCTCTTCCGATAACATACATCCGGTGTGCGATCGGTTCCTTGATCCGGATCACGTTTCCTGAAAAAATCGGAGGTTGAACGATTGGAGTGATGGGATGTCAAACTCGACAGGGAAATTGCGACAGGGACAGGTTGTGACGATCATGGCATGCCTGGCGCGCCAGGAGTTATTCTCTGCGCTTGCCGAAACCGATCGGCGGATTCTTGCCGATCGATGCCGGCTGATGAGCTGTCAGCGCCGATCGTTCCTTTTTCATGAGGGCGAGACCGCCGAAGCGGCGTATTTGCTGGAGCGGGGGCGGGTCCAATTGACTCGACAGGCGGAGGATGGGCGTGAAGTTGTCATTCGGACGGTTCTTCCCGGGCAAATCTTTGCCGAAGCGATTCTGTTCGAGTCTGCGGTTTACCCGGTATCGGCTGCCATCCTGTCCGACAGCCGCGTGGTACGGCTCCCACGATCGGGACTCGTCGATTTGATCGACCAGCATCCGGGGTTCCGGATTCGGTTCATCGCATTGCTGATGCGACGTCAGCGATATCTGACCGAAAAAGTGCGCGCACTCGCCTTATATGATCTGGAGGAGCGTTTTTTTCGATATCTGACGGATATGTACGGGGCTTCCCGGATCATTCGGCCTGGCATCACGCGCAAAGATCTGGCGGCTGCCATCGGCACGACGCCCGAGAGTTTGAGTCGGCTGCTGAAACGATTGAAAGAGAGACAATGGCTTTGCTGGTCCAAGGGCACGATCGAGATCGCATTCAATCCTTACCGGCTGCCAGAATAACTTCCCGGGATACCCATGTGGCAATCTGTTCGTTGGCCGATGGACGCATGTGAACATGATCATAGAAATGCTCCTCGCGCCAATCGTTCCAGCCGGCTGCATCGACAACCGGCGTGCCGCTCTCCCGACCCACTCCACACATGATGCTGTTGTATTGATCCTGATACATATAATAGGTTTTCCAGGGTTCGATATCACGGTGCTGCACCGGATTCGCCGGTTGAGTCAGGAAAATAAGCCGAATTCCTTCCTGCTTGGCTAGCCGGCGAAATTCCCATAAATTCAACCGGTAATCCTCTGGTTCCACCCGGCGCAATCCGGTTCCGGGCGGGAACGCTGAGGGTTGCCCGCGACCGGCGGCTTCCACGACGGGTTCCCCGGCAGGAGGCTCGGCTGCGGTGCCGGTGGCAGATGCTGTATCGGATGACCGGCCGCGGCCGAATCGATGACCCGCCCATTGCATTGCCTGGAACACCCGAGCCCGGCTTATCCGGTTACGGAAATTGTACAGCAGATAACTCGTCGGCATATCCTTGTCCATGAATTGACGACGCTCGGTGGGGGTATACACGGCGGGTCCAGCGATTCGATCCGGAGCATCGCCGTGATCATTCCAATTGTAGGAGATGATTAGGATATCGGGATGCCATTGCCGGATGCGATGCCGGAAATCGTGGAGACCCTGAAAGCTCGAAAACCCGGATACTCCGGCATTGATTACTTGATACGTTCCGGGGTCGGGTCTGTCCAATAGGAGCCGAAGGTAATCTGGATACGTCTGATTATCCGGGGAATCCCAGCCCAGTGTGCAAGAATCTCCCATACAGATGACCCGAATGGTGCGTTTCGCGGTTTCCAGCGCAATCACCGGACCGCGAAACCCATCCCGGTTGTAAACAAAATCGTTTCGCGCAGGCTGCGTGGCCACAGCTCCGGGTTTCGGGATCCAACTCCACGGTAATACCGGATCTCGGACAAGACCTCGCGTGGACCAATGGTATTCAATGACGTCGCCCTCAATGGATTCGTAGGTTCCCGGCACCCATTCGAACCCAATCAGCCGTAAAACCCCTTCCATCGATCCAAAAAACAGCGTGCATACGATCAGCGCAAAAACGAGTCGCTTACAGATGGGAAGGGGGTGGGAGCGATTAGTCATTGGATGGTGTCTCCTCGTGACCCGGTGTTCTTTTCAGAATTCCGCGCAACAGATATTCCAGGCCGTTGACCTTGATTTCATAGAGACTTGCCAATTGCATTCCCAGTTTGCCATCGGGAAAACCCCGTTGCCTGAACCAGACGAGATACGGTTCCGGGAGATCGACCAGGAGGCGGCCTTTGTAGCGGCCGAACGGCATGCGTGTGGTGGCCAGTTCAATGAGCATGGACCGGAAGAAGGGGCTGTCAATTGGTTGTGTCGGTGGCATGCTGAATCCGGTTGAGGAGACTGGTGAGGATCAGTGAAATGGCATGTTTATCGACTGCCAGGAGGACTTTGGCATCGCCGGGATTTCCGGTCAGAATGGTGCAGAGTTGATCAGCGGAACAGGGGATGCCCAATGCGGCGATTCGCGGGTGGTATTCGAGAATGAATCGTTCGATCCGGATGGCGAGGCGGGGAGCGATATCCTCGGAAAAAATCAATATTCTGGAGATGCGTCGCGGCAGTTGAGCGTTTGCTACCCGGTTTATTTTCATGATGCCCTGGGATTCTGTTAAAAGGCATTTTTCGATTGATGGGATTCCTCGGAGGATTGTCCGGGCTTTGTAGCCAACGAACAGGGCATGGGCGAGGGCTGTATCGACTGGGAGAAATGGTGGGCGGCACCGGCCGGTACGGGTGATGGGCCGCGAATGGGAGAGTAGAAATAGCCGCAATTCTTCCTCGCGGTTGGGATCGGGAAAATACTTGGGAAACGGGCTTTCCCAGGAGGTCATGGGGGGAGTTATGGGGATGGTGCCGGTGTAATGTGTCACGGGTTCGTTTTCTTTTTACTCATTGCTTTTTGCAGGGCCGTGCCGAGTCGTCCAAACCCGGTTTCAGGTGATGCGGCATCCGTTCCGTACCGGGTCAGTTGCTGCTGTTCGTGTTCAACCGACATGTCCACGATTTCGAGAATCAACCGGTGCGTGGCGGGATCCGCCTCGACGACCCGAGCGGGTACGATTGACCCGGATTGAAACGTATTTTGCAGCCGTTCACCTTGGCCGATCCCGGAGAGTGAGGCGGGGATGAATCCGGGCAACAGGCCGGATACACGGACTTCCAGGCCGGCGGATTGTATCCGATCGATTTCCACGGAAAGCAGATTTCCGGGTGCCATCGCCGATTCCATCGTTTTCCACGGATCATCGTCCGCCTGTTTAAGGCTCAATGCCAGGCGGTGCTGCTGGGAATCGATCTGTGTGACCTTGACGGTTACGGAGTCACCGACTTTTACGATTTCCGATGGGTGTGATACCCGCCGGGTCCAGCTCATTTCCGAGATATGCAGCAAGCCTTCGATGCCGGGACGAAGCCGGACGAAGGCACCGAAATTTTCGATCCGGAGAACCTCGCCGGAATAGCTGCCACCCTCGACAATCTCTTTTCCGACATAGATATCCCATGGCCGCGCCTGGGCATCCCGTATGCTGAGTGATATCTTCGGCTTATCGGTGCTCGTGTCGATCTGAATCACTTTAACGGAAACCGTATCGCCGATGCTCACGACTTGATCCGGGTGAACGATACGGTCCCAGCTGAGTTGAGACACGTGCACCAGACCCTCTACGCCGCCAAGATCGACGAATGCACCGAAATTCATTATCCGTCGAACGGTACCTGTGACGATCATCCCGGGACGAAGTGATGCCAGTGTTTCCTTTGCCAGCCGATCGCGTTCCACTTGCAGGAGTCTGGATCGTGACACCACGATATTGCGGCCGTTCCCATCCAGGCTTGTGATGAGAAAATGAAAGTCCCGGCCCAGATAGGGCTCAGGGGTTTCCACAAAGTCGATATCGATCTGAGATATCGGGCAAAATGCTCTTCGTTCCCCGAGTCGGATATCGAATCCTCCTTTGTTGACGGTTTCCACCCGCCCTTCCACGGCAATGCCACCAGCGAATGCCTCGCGCAACATGTCCAGCGTCTGGTCCCGCTTTCTCATCCGAAACGAGAGACGGATCTCATGTTTCGTCGAGATCACCGTGGCTTCAACCCGGTCACCGGGATTCACCATCAGTTGCTGCGTGTCATCCAGAAACTCGTCCAGTTGAATGACACCCTCGCTTTTTCCACCGATATCGACGAAGACCGTCGAATCGGTCATGGAAATGACAGTACCGGTCACCTTGTCGCCGACCCGTACCGCATCCCCGGTCAGCGAGTCATTCAGTGCCTCTTCAAACTCCTCCATGGTCATCCCCATGGAATCGTCCCAATCCATCTGTTTGTCCTTCTTCCCTGATGTCATACCCACTCCTTATTGATCGATCCACTGCCGTTTTTCTA
>JAFGMN010000109.1 GCA_016927515.1 candidate division CSSED10-310 bacterium
AGGCGGCTTCCACTGTGCACGGTCCCGCCTGATACCGGAATCCCCCCCGCGCCCACCATGGACCTACCTCTCCGGATTCACCATCGCCCGACGTCATGGTTCGGAACCGTAAGAATAGCTGGGAATGAGGCCCCGCGTGCCACTGCACCTGAGTGAGCAGATACAGATTGGTGCGATGTCGATCATCGAACCCCGTGTAAATCAAAGGATGCGGCGCGTCCGACAGCATGCCGGCATCGAGGGAATCCATTGATTGCTTCACCATTGAACCACCAATTCCGACCATCCATGTCAGGGTTGGCGACAGATGCAGGGTTCGACGGATATCTCCTTGCACCCGCATCCGCCATTCACGACCGTTGTCCATGGATTGAATCGCACCATCGATGGATAACCGACTGCGAAAACCCGTATCGGCGATATGCCACGTCATCGTTTGACGGGCGTGTCCGATGAAATCGTCCGGCTCGCTCTCCGGCTGCGTGCCGCCGGCCATCGTATCCGTGTAGATTCGACCGGAATGAGGCGAGCCGTCAAATCGCTTGTTCCACGTCATGTGTCCGCTGATACCTTCACCGGCATACAGCAGATCCGGGTCGGATCGGTCATCGTCTCGATCACGGTAACGATACCCAAATATCGCTCCCCATGTGCCGGCAGAACCCGACCGTCCGATATCCGCGGAATCCACCCGGGGATCCCAGTTCCGGTGGGTTTCCCAGTCCGGTCTGTGCACCGGAATCGCGTTTGTACCCATGAGTGAGGCCGTTTCCGTGGTATCACCCGGCACGATATCACGTGGGATCAGGTGGTTTCCGTGTGATTCAGACGACCGAGAGGGATGCTGCCGGGCGGTCATCCGCACGACTGCTGCCGGACCAACTCCTGTGTGCCGGACCGTAACGGTGTATACATCGGAACCCGTGATCGGGATGATGCTTCGTGCCGGCAGCGACACGCAGTGGTTTTCTGGGACTGAATGCATGCCGTCATCCGGATCCTTCCCAGCCAATACCGTTTCCGTGTATACGAGCCGTCCGTGGGAATCCATCGCGTCGATTTCAAGCACAGCATCAATACCCACAGAATCCACAACACGGCTTTCCAGCTCAAGAAATGCCGGTCCGATAATGCGACCGCTGATTTCCGTCCGGCCGTCTGGATTCACTTCGTGATACCGACGGTTTTCATGCACCGGAACCGATTGTATCCGAGACCCACTCTGTTGAAGAACCGCCACTTTCACCGGAAAGCTGCCATCAATGGTTTCCGCTGAAATCCGCAATCGCCCGGTTTGATCTGGCGGCCAATCAAACACACATGACGGATTGTCCGGATGCAATTCGCATACGGTTCGGCGCTCATGCTCGATTCGGATCCGGAACGGGTTTCCATCAACAGATCGGGTGATGCAGTGGATCGATGACGCGATCCCCGGTTCCGGCGCTAGATAGATGACGCTGTTTTTAACCAAACAATAGGCCGGAAATCCTGGCTGGGGATCGGGAACATCGAAGCAACGCATTCTCATCACCGGATCCCGCAAAGTGCCACCCGTAGAGAGATATCGCTTGCCTCCCGCTCGTTCCGGCCACCCACTCAGTACGTGCGACCGGAACTGACCGGTCAGTGTGTCGACCAGTGAATCGAGCAGATAAACGCCCGGATACTGCCGTTGCAGCTCGATGGCGCGAGCAGTGAAGTCGAGGATATCAACCCGGGCTGAGGTAAGAAGTGCTGTATAGGCGGTGATAAAGTTCGGTGAAACCGGGTCAATGCGAAAATCAGCGCTTCCTGGAATCTGGGTCGCGCATTGCAATGCGATACAGCCCTGGATGCATTCGATTTCGACATCTCCGGATTCCATAACGGGATAATGGAGTGCCACTGCCTTCATCACTGGATTAAGCAAGGTCCGCCATTGCAGCGTGTCTCTGTCCGGAGTCCCGGCGGGCAGTTCGATTTGGATTGTCTTTCCACCGGTATGGATCGCAAGGGTTACCCATCCGTAGGTATCCGGTTCGACTGTCGGCGTCAGCGATCGGATGAGAAGCCGAAGAATAGCCGGTTTGGGAAGATGAATCCGGAATTGTTGCGATGCCGGAACATCTGGGTATCCGCTGGAAAGGATCTGATATTCCCACGGATTACGAGAGGGGATCTTTTTTTGCCGATCCGGATCCAGAAGATCGTCGAGTATGATCGTGGAGAGATTGCCAGACAGTGCCGTGTCTGGAAGCGGACGGAAATTCGGGTGACGGCTCCCGGCCAGCTGGAGCGGTGAAAGGGATTCGCCGGGATCGGTAGCGAGTGGATTGTTCAGAACGGAGTCAACCACTTCGTCAGACCATCCGTGATCATGGAGTTGCTGGGCGATGACCATCGGGCGGTAAAGCCCGGTTCGGGTCAATGCGGTATCGAGCATTTTTTTAAGAAATGGAACGCTGAATGGAAAAGTCGGGTCGTCGATGATGGGCCAAGCGATATCCAGGGCGCGGTCTGCGTATCCCAGGTCGGCATAAATCCATGACAGAACCATCCGATGGGAGGCGATAGCCGGATCATAGACAGGGAGAAAAATGTCCCGGGCGCGAACGGGATCGGGTACGAACAGCAGGTAGAGCACTTTTTCCGCCAGTGTCATGGCATCGCGGGACAGGATGGTGCACAGATCGGGCTGAGTCGGGGGGTGATCCAGGATGTATAGGCATGTTTCCAGGAACGGATCCCGCGCTATGTCTGTTTTTAATCCCATTGCCCAGCGAGGCTGGTAGAGCGCCACTTCCAATGTTTCGTCGTTGGAATGGACGGATAACCGGTGATTTCCCGGCGGAACACTCCCTTCCCAGCGACCGAAAAAACCATTCGGTTGATCCTGTACGGCGTGCAGTTGAACAATCATCCACGGCGTTCCGTCGAGGTGCAAACGAATAGGTAATACGTCTCCACATCGGAAAAACAACCGGAAAGGCGCTCCATTGGTATCTCCTGACACCGTGAACACCAGCGGTTCCGGATCATGTCCCCCGCGTGTCACCGGATGATATAACCGCGCGGTCAATCCCGCTGGTTCCATCGAATCGACCGGACCATCCAGGAACATCCTTCGTCCATGTGTTTTAACGTGGATACGATGTGTGCCGGGAAACACCGGAATACCGATTCGAAGCGGAGTCTCGAACGGATCCGCCAGATCCGGAACCTGGATGTGATGGCCGTTAAGAACGATGGTTGGAACCATGTCGCCCGGCGTCCGGTCAGGATCGAACAGGTGCAAAAGGGTTACGCGTCCGGGATGATCGGGACGATCGGGAACGGTTACCATGGGGTCGAAGTAATCGGATGCAATCGGATAGAGGTCGCCGGATTCCACCGGATCAAGCCTCCATTGCCCGGAATCCGGAGGGTCCGCTGATATCCAATGGAACCGATTGCTGTAATGCAGGGCGGTCAGGCGGAGAATCGGGTTGTTACCGTGGAGAAGGAACTGATTTTCAAACCATTGAATATCGCGCAGACGTTCAACTGGGATCATGCTGAACGGCCGAACGGGGAAAGGGTCGAGAGCCGGGTCGATGTCGGGAAAAACCGGGCGGGTGATATCTGCGTGAATATAGAGCGTCCGGGTGGATTCGATTGCCAGGTGGTGATCGCCGCGCGGTATATAGACTTTATGAAACATCGGAGACGAAACGTCGGCATTGGTGGAGACCGGTTGATCTGCATCGAAAAGAAAGCGACAGGTTCCTTCCGGCCAGTGACCGGTCCGTGATTGATCGATACGAAAGGCCAGGGGTATATCCACCATTTTTCGGGCCGGGGATTCGGGAAGGTCGGCACGCAGATGAAGCGTCATCCAGGCCGGACCGCTGACGGGGATGGTATCGGTGGGTCGAAGCACGGAATACGGTACGGCTTGAGGCAAGCCGACGGCATCCGGTTCAATAAAACAGCGTGTTTCAGCTACGATATCCAGCGTTTCGGACACCGTGTTTTCGCCGGCGAGTATCGCGAACGCGTGGGTGATATCAGTGATGGCGGCGGCTATCAGTGGAGTGGGGTGTTCCTGTGCGTTTGCCGCATCCATGGCTGGTCCCATGCATCGAACCCACAGACCGAAAAAACTCCAGTCGTCCTGTGTGATTACGTCGCGATAGAGTGGATCGAAAGCATCGTAGAGTCGACCGGTTGCGTGAAGTCGGCAAGCGGTTTTCCGGACACGTTCCCAGAAAAATGGTCGATGGATCGATGTTAACTGAAACAGAGCAACCCGTATGGGGAACGTGTCAGCAGTTAGAATGAACGTGGTTTCTTGCAGGAGATTGCCGGGGTATTCTTCGGCGTGTCCTGCCGCGGTTTCTTCGGAGTATTCGATGGTGTTGTCCGCAGAGGAATGTGCGGGGGATTCCATTGGAGAAAACGGGGTTGGAATGCGTATTTCCAGGCTGCAAGTGGTGGGTGCCGCTTGTTTTCTGAACACGCGAAGTTGCCGGGATCCGCTGTCATCACTGAGGATTCGCAGTCCCGATCCAGGTGGAACATGGATTTCTACATCGGTGCCTGGGATTACCGTCACATGATGATCGGAGAAATCCGGCGGAACCAAAGGTTCCCACACAGAGACAAAGGCTCCCTGGCCTCGCAACGTATCCAGCGTATCACCGGCGGCATGGATCGGAACCCATGGCAGCAGAGCGGTGACCGAAAGAAGGATCATGATTCGACAGGTGGGAACGCATTTTTTGAGGCGATCGTCACATTTCATACGTGGCTGCGATTTCCTGAATACAGGTGAAGAAAAGGGAACGGAGCGCATTATTTTTCATCAGAGCGTCTCTGAACCGGCGGTTCATCTCGAGATGCCAGAATGTTCCGGCGGTATACCGGTGAATGTACCGGCCTTGGACATTGCTTTGCGCGCCGAACAATGGAGTGTCTTTGCCGAACAGACCGACCCGATATCCTGGGAGGCATACGGTCAATCGACGCGCTGATTCG
The DNA here is from genome assembly GCA_016927515.1 of candidate division CSSED10-310 bacterium. Lineage (GTDB taxonomy): Bacteria > CSSED10-310 > CSSED10-310 > CSSED10-310 > CSSED10-310 > JAFGMN01. Next base: position 4,999 of record JAFGMN010000109.1, read on the forward strand.
AGGAAAAACATATCCGGATCCATGGGGGGCTTACCGCCGCTGAGAATGAGATCGAACTGGCGATCGTCGACGACATTGCTTTCGGCGAATCCATGCAGTTGAATCACCAGAGTGGCAGGATGGCGCCGCATCCAGGTTTCATGGGCTATCTGGAAAAATGAAAACCGGTTGTGCGCGGGATCGGCGGGACTGATGTCCTCGATTGATGATGATTCGGTCATGGGGTCTTCCACGTCGGGGATTGGCGTGCCAGATGCCTGTGTTGCCGTGTTCCGGCGCATCGAGCTGCTGAAGAACGCATCGAAACCGCCAAGTTGAAAGAGCGCAAGTCCGAGTTTTCCGGTGTACACATCGGAACGGGCATGAGGGCATTGGATGATGGTATGGCGTCGATGCGGCGAAGCATCGGGAAGTGGATCGGTGAGAAAATAGATGCCTCCCCCCCGGTTGTGTCCATCCGGTGCTCGGATGACGG
>JAFGMN010000110.1 GCA_016927515.1 candidate division CSSED10-310 bacterium
AGCGCCGGTACCACCCGCGGCCGGAATTCGGGTGAGCCGGTAAACCGGTATCGGCGATTCAAACGGGCCATCGTCCGGGCAACCAATCCATACCGCAGCGACTGAAACCAAGCTGATGGCCCCATGGCAGTCATACCGTCTCCTTATACGCAATCGGAGTCGCCGGCGGAAATAATCCAGCGATCGGCATCAAATAGCCGCCGGTTGAACTCCGGTTGGCGAAATGACCGGATCACATGATAATTCCTGGCATCCCGCGCAAAAAAACCGATGGATGCCAGGATGCCGGCTTCCGGTGTATTGTCCAATGCCCACACCCGCAGCGAATGGCACCCGGCCCGCCGGCAATCACCGGCGATATGCCGAATCATGGCAGCAATCGCATCTTTCCGCCACGGCCGCGGGTACATCAATTCACAAATAGTCGCCCGGTCACCGGGCGGCATCGACACAATGCACCATCCCACTCCGCTCGATTCTGTGGTCGCTTCATAGATGCGATACGCCCGTGCCGCACGGTCCGGATGCTTCCGATACCGCCAGGTCAGGTAGGCCGCATCACGGATAAACGCAATTTCCGTCCCGTCCCGTTCATGCGCATCACCCGCGGGGAACGGCCGGTCCGTCACGTCCCGGATCATTCCCCGAAACCGGTGGCGGCCCCGAATCCGATGATAGACCCCGAATATCCCGTTCAACAACCGGTCACCACCGGGAAAATGAGGCATCTTATCGTGCAAAACCCGGGCGGGAGCGAGCAGCATGGTATACAAGGGAATCGAGCGAATCGCTCGCCAGCCAAGGATTCTCCGGCCCAGAGGCAACGATGTCTGGTTGGGGAATCCGAACGTACAAGGCTGACGGACCGCTTCGACTCGATCGTAGACCATTTGTCCCATCTTTTTGAAAGCGCCACCACCACCGTGCTCCGGATGTACCATCAGATCCACTTCCTGATAGGCTGTTTCAATCGTATTGCCTATCCGGATCCGGCGCGGTATCAGACCATAAAAACCCACCGCCGATCCATCGCTGACAGCCACCGCCGCCACCGAATCCCCATGGGGATTCCGAAAATACTTCCACTCCCAGTGATCGGACGTTCGATCCACGGCGAATACGTCGTGGAACAGCGCGTTGACTGCGGGAATATCATCCGTCTGAAAAAAACGGATCTCCGGTGTTTGACTCATGTTTCCCCCGATTATTCCGACAAGGAGCACCATAACAGGATGATTTTTGTGGCGTCAACTGTCCGGCTTGTCGGTCATCAAGAAACCGTGGTACAGTGGACCATTCTGGAGAGGAGGCCATATGCGTATTGCGGTTGTGGGAGCGAGTCCGGTACCCTTTTGCCGGGGTGGAATCGAAAATTTCATGGCGGGATTATATCGGGCGATCAACGATCACACGGAGCATTCTGCTGAATTGATTAAGATTCCTGTCCGGGAACACACGGTGACCGACCTGCTGGCTGCTTATCACCGGCTGTACCGGACACGGCTGGATCATTTCGATCTCGTCATTTCGACTAAATACCCCGCTTGGAACATCCGTCATCGCAACCACATCATCTATCTGGGGCATCGTCTGCGTGGTCTGTACGACACGTACCCCATTGCTGCAGCCGACGATGCATTATGGAAGTGGAGTCCTTTTTCGTTTCCGGGTCCCTGGATTCGGCGCATTATCCACCGGCTCGACAACCGAGCGATTCGGCCCGAAACGATCAGTTACGCTTTCTGCACATCCCGGACGATTGCGGCACGTGCCGAGTATTTCCATCCGGAACTGCCACCGGAAGTCGTATATCATGGAACCGTTCGGGACGATTACGAGTGGAAACCCGGGGAATATCTATTTACCGTGAACCGATTGGACGGACCCAAACGCGTCGACCTGATGATCCGGGCTTTCCGGCAGGTGGATACGGATCTCCCATTCCTCATTGCCGGCAGTGGCCCCCACCTTCCGGTCCTGCGGGCACTGGCGGCAGGAGACGATCGGATCCAATTCCTCGGAGACGTTTCCGAGGATACCTTGCGGGATCTCTATGCCCGAGCCGTTGCAGTGATGTACACGCCCTATCGGGAAGACTACGGGCTGATCACGATTGAAGCCATGAAGAGCGGTAAACCGGTGATTTGCACGACGGATTCGGGTGGCCCTCTGGAGTTTGTACGGCACGGTGAAAACGGTTGGATTGCATCTCCCGATCCGGAGGCGTTGGCCGGCTGCATTCGCGAGATGCTGATGCGGCGCGAATCACTGGCTGCGATGGCGGACTGTGCACGGGATACAGTGCGGGACATCACCTGGCGGCATGTCGTCGATACCCTTCTGCGTCCGTATCGCTATTGGCCATCGCGGGGACCAGGTATTCACGGAGATCGACGGCGCATCACGGTGCTGGCACCGTATCCCGTGTTTCCGCCCCGCAGCGGCGGCCAGTGCCGGGTAGCGGGAATCTGCCGCGAACTGGCCGGCGTATACGACGTGACGATTTTATCCCTGGATCGGACACCTTCCACGGGTGATGCCTGGGAAATCGAGCCACATCTGAAGGAGATCCGGATCCCGCCGTCCCAGCTGCATGCACGGAAGCAATGGCATCTGGAGCAGGCCGTCGGAGAAACGGTGTCCGACGTCGCTCTGCCCCGGTTGCTTCGTGACAGCCCAAATTACATCCGTGCTGTGCAGCACTTCGCCGAATGCTCGGATATTTTTATCTGCGAGCAACCGTTCCTATTCCGGTTTATCCCCACTCGCTCGCGTGTCCGGCTTGTCGCTCTGAGTTCCCAGAACATTGAACACCTGCTGAAGCGTCCGATTCTATCAGGATCGCGGGCGGGACGACGGCTTCTGCATGATACGTATCAAGCCGAAAAACGGGCGGTGCATCAGGCAGACATCGTATTTGCAACATCCGCTGACGAAGGCCGGGGCCTGATGCATCACTATGGCCGCCGGTCAGCAGATTTCGCCGTGGCCCCCAACGGAGTCGATACCGGTTCTGTGCGTCCTGCTTCGGACGCAGTCCGTGCGAATGCCCGTCATCAGCTGAATATTCCCGAAACGGCAACGGCTTGCCTGTTCATCGGTGCCTGGCACCCGCCCAACCTGGAAGCCCTATGCTTTATCCGGGACACGGTGGCACCGGCATTTCCCGGCGACCGTTTTCTGGTCATCGGGAGCGTTCGCGAGCATTACCGGCATCAAATCGGTGATCCCGCTGATCTGCCACCGAATATGGTCCTGTTGGGTGAAGTTCCAGAAGCCGAAAAAGATGCTGCCTTGCATGCTGCGGATATCGCACTGAATCCCATGATTTCAGGCGGCGGTACAAATTTGAAGATTCTTGAATATGCAGCAGCCGGCATTCCTTGCATCACGACACCCACAGGAATCCGGGGACTGGCTCTTATCCCCAACCGGGATGTTCTCGTCGCCAGCACTCAGGATTTTACCTCTGCTTTGCTCCGACTGAAACAGGATCCGGATCTGCGTCGGCAACTCGCCATCTCCGCCCGAACCACGGTCGTTTCAACCTATGACTGGCAGACAATCGGCCAGGGAATGATCCGTGAGCTGGAATCCCGTTTTCCAGTGACCGGATCACTTTCCGTGGATTTCAGCGCTGCCGCACCGTTCGGCACCGGATGGTACGCTCCCGAACAATGGGAAGACGCCGGATACAGCAGCCCCGGAACGGTGCGTTGGACATCGGATATCGCTGACTGCCGCCTGGCAGCTCCACGGAAACAAGCCATTCTCCATCTGCTCCTGCATACCGCCCGACCCGGCCAGCCGGTTCGAGTTGTTGCCGACGGCTCCGTTCGAGCAGATCACGTTTTCGAGCCAGGTTGGCATGCAATCAACCTGTCATGGGACCCCAAACCGGGGGTCGATGACGTACACCTTCTCTTTGTCACCCGTTCCTGGACTCCATCGGATTCCGGATCCGCGGACACACGATCACTCGGAATCGCTTTCTCCCGCATCGAATTCCTAAGTGAATCCTCAAACCTTGAAACATTCGGTGCCAGCGACTAAGATAGGATTTTCAGGCCCCTTGCCGGGTCTGGCAGTCCATTGACACGATTGATTATTGACTTTTATTTGATGCCTATTTACCTCAAACGCTCGACGCAGAAAGGGGCAGTTTTATGGCCGGACATCTCACATTACTAGGCAATGAAGCCTTAGGCCTTGGTTCGCTTCACGCCGGTTTGAGCGGTGTATTTGGTTATCCGGGTACGCCTTCCACGGAAGTATTCGAGTTTGTGCAGAGCCAGGCGGAAAAAATGGGTGTTCGTGCGATCTGGTCCGCCAACGAGAAAGTCGGCTATGAGGAAGCGCTTGGAATGAGTTATGCCGGCAAGCGAGTCATCGTCACGATGAAGCATGTCGGTTTGAACGTCGCTGCCGATCCCTTTATGAACTCGTCAATGACGGGGGTGGGGGGAGGCTTTGCCCTGTGCGTCGCAGATGATCCGAGCATGCATTCCAGCCAGAATGAGCAGGACAGCCGCTATTTTGCCGAGTTTGCACGGATCCCCTGTTTCGAACCGTCGAATCAGCAGGAAGCCTACGATATGATGCGGGATGTCTTCGAATTGTCAGAAACGATGGATGTGCCGGTCATGGTTCGCATGGTCACGCGGTTATCCCACAGTCGAGCCGACATCATTCCGTCGGAAGACATATTACCTCAAAAGCCGTTAGCTACCGGTCACGATATAAAAAAGTGGGTACTGCTGCCTCCCCATGCCCGAATCCGCAACATGCAACTCATCGAAAAGCAACCTGAACTGATCCGGCGATCAGAACAATCGCGGTTTAACGCACTGACGATCCAGCCAGGTGCCACGCTCGGGGTGATTGCGACGGGAATCGCCGTCAACTATGCGCTGGAAGTACTCGCCGATTATCCCGATCCGGTTCATTTTCTCAAAATCACGCAGTATCCGATTCCAGAGGGGCTCATTCGAAAAATAACGGACGTTTCGAATACGATTCTGGTGATCGAAGAAGGGTACCCATTGGTTGAAAGCCGGATGAATGGTCTGTTCGGAGTGTCCGGTAAGACAATCATCGGTCGGTTGACCGGTCATCTGCCGCGTACAGGAGAGATGAATGTTGATCATGTCCGCCGGAGTATGGGGTTGTCGGTGCCACAGACGGGAGTTTCGATTCCGGATGTTCCCGGGCGGCCGCCGGCACTGTGCAAAGGCTGTCCGCATGCGGATACATTCCGTGCACTCGTCGATGCGGTGGCCGCGTATCCAGACAACAGAATGTTTTCGGACATTGGTTGTTATACACTCGGCGTCTATCCGCCCTATCAATGCGGAGACGTGTGTGTTGATATGGGAGCCTCTGTTTCAATGGCCATCGGCGCGGCTGCTGCCGGTGTGTATCCCGCGATCAGCCTGATCGGCGACTCGACATTTATTCATTCCGGCATGACCCCGCTGATCGGAGCTGCCAAGCAGAATGCGGATATCACAGTGATTATCCTAGACAACAGTCTTGTGGCGATGACCGGTGCGCAGGAAACGATGGCGACCGGGGATCGTTTGGTGAATATCGTTGCCAGTCTCGGCGTCGACCGCGAACATATCGCACTGCTGAATCCATTGCCCAAACATCACAACGAAAATGTAGAAATAATTACCTCCGAACTGGCATATCACGGAACATCGGTGATCATCCCTCAGCGAGCCTGCATTCAAGGCCTTAAAACGAAAGGAAACTGACAGATGAAGCGCGATCTCATCCTCTCGGGAGTCGGTGGTCAGGGTATTCTGTCCATCTCGTTTTTGATCTGCCATGCGGCCCTCGAACACGGGTTGCGATTCAAGCAGGCCGAAGTGCACGGCATGGCCCAGCGCGGCGGAGCGGTTCAATCCCATTTAAGGCTTTCGGATACAATCATCCACAGCGATCTCATTCCTTCCGGCCAGGCGCACTTGATTCTCAGTGTCGAACCACTCGAAGTGTTCCGCTATCTCCCATATCTTCGTCCCGACGGCATCGTGATCACCGCAACCGAACCGTTTATCAATATCCCGAATTACCCCGAATCGGCAACACTGGATGGCTGGCTGAATCAACTCCCTCGGAAAATCCTGATCGATGCCAAAGGAATCGCTCAGCAAATCGGTAACCCACGCGTTGCCAACACGGTGATCCTGGGTGCATCGGCTCCTACCCTGGGATTCGAACCCGGTGCATTCGATACCGGTTTGGACGTTCTATTTGGGAAAAAAGGTGATAAAATTGTTGCAGTCAACCGGGAAGCAGTCCGGGCAGGATATGAAGTTGCACGCGGTCATTGACCGTTGAAATGTCGGGTAGGGAGTAACGATCATGTTTGACGGGAATAGAGTGGATACGATCATCGCCCGGGCGTTTGCAGACAACCGGACGGACCTGATGGAACATGAAACGTACGAGCTTCTGGAGGCCGCTGGGTTGCATACTTCCCGGCGGATTGCCATGGTTCACCATCCTGCGGATGTCACGGAAAAAATGGTCTCATCGTTTCCTGGTGAGAAAATCGTATTGAAAGTGGCTGCTCCCCTCATCCAGCACAAAACCGATGTTGGCGGAGTCCGTATCGTCGACCGGCAGTATGATGCGGTCCGAAATGCGGTTGCGAATATGCTGGCGACGATCCCGGATCGGTTCGAGGCCTGGGTTCGTACGCACGACCTGACGCTGCCTGAACCGTATTCTACTTATTCCCGACAGGAGTTGCTCGATGCCGTGGCCCGGGATATCCGGGGAATCATGATAACGGATTTCACCGCCGCGGATGAAACCGGATTTGGGTATCAACTGCTCGTGGGGCTTCGGGATACGCGCGAGTTCGGTCCCGTGATCACTGCAGGCATTGGAGGCATCGACACCGAGCTTTTTGCCGCTTCGATGAAAACCGGACTCGCCGCCGTCACGGTTTCGGTCCTTGAAAGTACCCCGGATCAATTCATCAAGAAGCTTGCCTCCACCGTCTGCTACCAAAAAATCAGTGGCCAGACCCGGAACGGAACCCGGGTCGTCACCGATGAAACCCTGCTGGCGTGTTTTGATGCGCTGTTTGCTCTGGGCCGGTATTTAGGTCCGGATGGAGACAGTTCGTACCGGCTGAAAGAATGTGAAATCAATCCGTTCGTATTTGCACGCAAACAGATGATCCCCCTGGACGGCCTCGCCAAATTCGAGAAGCGGCCGGCAGCGGCAGCGGTAAAGCCCCTGCACAAGTTGGTGCATCTGCTGCATCCAGCGAGCATGGCCGTGATTGGTGTCAGCGGAAAAAGCATGAATATGGGCCGCATCATTCTGCGGAATGTGATGGGCCAGGGGTTTGACAGCCGGCGAATGTATGTCATCAAGCCCGATACCGAGGAAATTGATGGAATTATTTGTGTTCCATCCATTGGCGCATTGCCGGAAACAGTCGATCTGCTGGTCCTGGCTGTCGATGCGGCACAGGCACCCGGTATCATTGAAGAGGCGGCATCCTCGGGAAAAGTGCAGACGGTGATCATCATTCCCGGAGGACTGGGTGAAAAGTCCGGAACGGAAGCCATCGTGGCCAGCATGAATCGTGCCATTTCTGAGAGCCGGTTGCGGCCAGACGGGGGTCCATTGTTTGTTGGAGGCAACTGTCTGGGCATCATTTCGCGCCCTGCCAGTTACGATACGCTGTTTGTCCCGGAGCAGAAACTGCCGAAAAACTACGACAAGACTCCTGATCCCGTTGCATTTCTATCTCAATCCGGTGCCCGGATGATCACAGTCATCAGCCAGCAAACCACTATCACGCCGCTATTCAGCATTTCCACTGGAAATCAAATGGATGTTGGGATCAGCGACTTTCTGGCCCACATGGCCGATCACGAACGCGATGTCCGGGTTTTTGCCGTCTATGTGGAAGGATTCAGGGATCTCGGCGGTCTGAAAGCTATTCAGGCCGTACGGCGTATCACCGAACAAGGGCGTGCTGTTGTTTTCTACAAAGCGGGACGCACGGCTGCCGGTCGATCGGCGACGGCAGGTCACACAGCATCGGTAGCGGGCAACTATGAGGTGTGCGCCACGCTGATGGAAGATGCTGGAGCGATTGTTTGTGATACGTTCACGGAGTTCAACGAACTGACGCGCATGGCACTTGCACTGGCTGACAAGGACATCGGAGGAATGCGGCTCGCTGCCATCTCCAATGCCGGATACGAAACCGTCGGCATCGCCGACAACATCGAGGGGCGTTGGCCTCTGACCATGGCAGGCTATACTCCCGAAACAATCAGACGCATTCAGTCCGTTCTTGAAGAAACCCGCTTGAATACACTGGTGGATGTCCGGAATCCAATGGATTTAACACCGATGGGAAACGATTTCGCTCATGATGGTGTCATCCGTGCGCAACTCGATGATCCAAATGTGGATTGTTATCTTGCAGCCACGATTCCTCTGACTCCCGCCCAACAAACACTCCCCAGCGGCATTTTCGGAAAGGAAGATATCCAGCATCCCGACTCCTATCCAAACAGGCTGATCCGCATCTTCAAAGAAACCCGAAAACCCATGATCGTCTGTATCGACTCGGGGAGCCTCTATGATCCCATGGTTCGCATGCTGGAAAATGCCGGTTTGATCGTTTTCCGTTGTGCCGATCTGGCTGTTCGATTGTTTGCGAAGTACATCCATCACCGCCTGGTTTGATTCATTGATCGCCCGATTCTCTCTCCTTCTCGGGTAGAGCATCAGAGATCAATTGGGTGATGCAGCGAAAGGATTGAGCAGATTTCTTTTCTCGACTGAGCGACTGGATATCGCACGGTACGGGGTGGCGTGCCGGAGATAGATATATAGTTGCATTCCTGGATGAACTGGAGTAAGTGTGCCGCTTCACGGAGGCTGATATGGAATTCAAACAACTGTATAAAAAAATCGAAGCCACCGTCTCCGCGATGGAATTCACTCAGG
>JAFGMN010000111.1 GCA_016927515.1 candidate division CSSED10-310 bacterium
GCTTCCATCGTTTCCCAATGCTGATATCCTGGTACATTATATCGTTTCCACGCATCTTTGGATATGCCGAAAATCGACAGAGTCGAGGCTCGTTCCATGATTTCGTCGTCGGCACCGGCCAGCGCGCCGCCTTCCCCGGTGGTGATGTTTTTGGTTGCGTAGAAGCTATAGCAACTGAGATCGCCGTATTCCGTCAGTTTTTTTCCATCCCAGGTGCATTCCAGGGCATGGGCCGAGTCTTGAATCAAGGCCACGTGGTGGGCATCGCACAGGGCGCGGATGCCGGTCATGTCGCATGGTTCGCCGGCCATATGCACGGGAATGATTGCCCGGGTTCGTGACGTGATTCGATTTGCCAGTGTTTCCGGTGTGATGTTCATGGTTTCTTCGCTCACATCGGCAAAAACGACATCGGCACCGGTGTGAATGATGACATTGGCTGTGGCGGGGAAGGTAATCGGTGATGTGATGACTTCATCGCCGGGACCGATTCCGTTCAGAACCAGCGCGAGATGGAGTGCGGACGTGCAAGAATTCAGGCAGACGACGCGGCCGGCGCCGAGATAAAGAGCCAAGTCTTTTTCAAACTGCTTGGTTTTGGGTCCGGTAGTGAGCCAGCCGGACAGCAGTGTATCCACAACGGCCTGGGTTTCTTCGGTTCCGATGCTTGCCCGGCAGAAGGGAAGGGGGGTGTGGCGAACGGGATTACCTCCCAGAATGGCGGGTCGCGATGATGATTGATTCATGATGAAATCCTCCTCGCAGTCCGGCCGGTCCAGTGGTGTATGATTCGCCGGCCTGCTGCTATCAATATCAGACTGATTAATGTTCCGGCAATATCGGCAATCCAATCATCCAGTTGAGCGGTCCGAGCGGGGGAGAACAACTGGGTACTTTCGTCGAGTGCCCCGAACAGTATGGCGGTCACTGCGCTGTAGAGGTACAGTCGTCGCGGGGGGGTCTCCGGTGCGATTCCAAGCCAGGCGATCCATGCCAACACTCCGAGAATGATGTAAGCGATGACGTGCAGCGCGGCATCGGGAAAGAGAAGCGTCATGGCGGGCCGGCCCTCGGAGGCCATCGCGAGCATGACGGCCATTTGAAGAAGCATGGGTAACGAAAGAAAAAAACGGAACCGGGATGACAGCACGGACGTACGAAAGTTCATGGTCTGAGTGTCTACATTTTTTCGATGGAGGACACAAGGGCGGATCGAGGATTTTGCGTATGCTTGCGGTCGCGCTCATGGCGGGTTACACTTCGCGGGAAACAACTGGCCGCAAGGGAGGACTCAATGAAAATTGTAGAGAAACCATGGGGTCGTGAAATTTGGATCGCGTACGATAATGGGCTGTATGCAGGAAAAATGCTGGAAATCAAAGAAGGGCACCGGCTCAGTCTTCAGTATCACCGTGAAAAACATGAAACCCTGTATCTGTTGCATGGCAAGGTACGGTTCACTCTCGAGGACGAGAACGGCAACTTGATCACGGAAGTGATTCAGCCCGGAGGAGTCAAGATCGTCGAACCCAATCGGAAGCACCGGATGGAGGCGATCCGGGATTCGGTTCTGGCGGAGTTTTCATCGCCGCAACTGGACGATGTCGTTCGCATCGCGGATGACTACCAGCGGACATCCGAGAAATCGATGGCATGATGAACCATGGTATGAAGAACCAGGGAGCGATGCCCGACGATGTTGCGTTGAATCACTTGTATGCGGTTGTGATGGCGGGCGGACGTGGAACGCGGTTCTGGCCGGAAAGCCGGTCGCATCGCCCCAAACAATTTCTAACGATCGTCGGGGATCAGACGATGATTCGCCAAACGGTGACCCGTGTAACGGACCTGGTTCCTCCAGAGCGGCTGTTTGTGGTTACCGCGCACGCGTTGGCTGGTCCGTTGAAGGAGACCTTGCCGGAGATTCCGCCCGGGAATTTGTTGCTGGAGCCCGTGGGACGAAACACGGCGCCCTGCGTTGCGTGGGCCTCGGCGGTTATTGCAGAACGTGATCCCGATGCTGTTCTGGCGATATTAGCTTCGGATCATGTCATCGAGCCCAGGGATGCCTTCCAGGATCAACTGGTGGCTGCTGTGAAGCTGGCTTTCCAATCACGGCGTATCGTGACTCTTGGGATTCCGCCAGATCGGCCGGAGACCGGATTTGGTTATCTGCAAATGGGGCAGGTGATCGGAGACATCGATGACCTGAGTTATTCTGATGTTCTGCGTTTCATTGAAAAACCGGATCGTCTGACCGCGGAGCGGTATGTAGCGGAAGGCGGGTACCTTTGGAACAGCGGTATGTTCGTTTTTTCTGCTGCTACGATGCTGAAAGAAATGGAAACGCATCAGCCTGAAATTCTGGAGGGTATTCTGGAAATCGTTGAAAGCCGGAACGATGCCGAGGTGATCGACAGCGTCTTTCCGGATCTTCCGTCGGTTTCCATTGACTTCGGCGTCATGGAGCGGACCCGGGGTATTCTTGGTATGCCCGTCAGTTTCGACTGGTCGGATGTAGGTAACTGGCAGACGATGTATCACCACATCCCGAAGAACGAAGACGGGAATCATATCCGAGGTCAAGCGCTTCTTCAGGATTGCCGGGGTGTGCTCAGCTGGAGCGGTAATCGACTGATTGTGGGAATCGGACTGGATAATATCATCGTGGTTGAAACGGAAGATGCGGTCCTGGTATGCCGGAAAGATCTGGCTCAGGTCGTGGGTGATGTCGTCAAAAGCTTGGAACGGTCGGAATCCGGTAAGCGGTTTATATAATGCGTTCTGGATTCCGGGTGGGCCGATGAAATGGGTGAAAGGAGTCGTATGATGCGGAAAATGAATGTTGTGCTATGGATACTTGTTATTGGTATTGGCGGTTGGGCGTATGCAGCCGGGAATTCACCCGGTGCAGCTGCGGATCCCCCGGAGAAAAATGCGCCTCAGCATGAAACGCAAATGGTACCTCCGGCAGATGCACAGCAAAACCAGCGCGTTGTTGCCCGGATTGATGGGCATCCGATTTATTTTCATGAAGTGGAAAAGCGGGTTGATAATTTCGAGAAAAAATTCCAGGAAGTGAATCCGCTGATGAAGCTCCCGGAGGATAAACGAATTCAAATCCGCCAGGATATGTTGGATCGGATGGTGAAGGAAAAAATAATGGAATTGGCTGCTGCCACCGGTCATTATCCCGTGACGGATGCCGAGATTGACGAACGGATTAACCAGTTGCAGACGCTGTTTGGAGAGGGTGAAGAGGCCAGACAACGGTTTCTGGGAGGAATCAGCGATATGGCTGAGTTCCGTGATAACATCGCCCGTCAGGTTCGGATCGATAAATACATCGAGGCTGTGCAGAAAAACCAGGTGTTTGACGTCGCCGATGCGGAAGTTCGGGCGTATTACGATACAAATATTGATAAATTCAATCGGGAGGAAACGGTTCGAATCAGCCAGATCAATTGGCGGTTGCCGCCGGTTGAGGATCCCGTGTATGCCGAGAAGCTGAAAACGGCAATGGACAAGGCGGAAGCGGCAATGAAGGAAGCCCAGTCGGGTACCGATTTTTCTGAACTGGCGAAAAAATACAGTGAAGATCCCAAGGCGGCTGAAACCGGTGGTGACATGGGATTTGTCCGCCGAAAACAACTTGTTGAACCGCTGGAAAAAGTGGTGTTTGCACTGGCGCCGGGGGAGGTGTCCTCACCGGTGACGACGCAATTTGGCGTGTTTCTCCTAAAAGCCATTGAGAAAACCGAACCGCGGGTTCTGAGTTTCGACGAAGTGAAGCAGGATATCCGCGATGGACTGCTTCGCACGAAAAAAGGAAAATCCCGCGATCAGATTTACCAGGATCTCAAAAACAAGACCAAAGTCGAAGTCCTGCTGTAGAGTGGGGCGAATCCCTCATTGAGCGTCGGGCGCAATATCCGGAGCGGCGGTTCGCTGGCTGTTTGAAAGGGTTCGGTCAATCGCCGGTTGCATGGAGTGGGGACGGCGGCTGTGGCGTGTCGGGTGGTAGTATGTAGCCGAAGAACGGCACCTCAAATTCCGGAAGACTTGCATCGCCGGTGACAATGGTGAAGCTTCCGCTGAACCGGCCTTGGCTGTTTTCCGGGATAGTAAACGTAACATTGATTTCATAGGATCGATTTTCATCGATTGTTTTGATCGTGATCTCTACGCCCGGTGGAGCACCGGTTACTGTGGGAGTTTTCAGATCCGCGGTATCGCCGGATTTTTTCACTGTAAAGGTTCGCTGGATCGTATCACCCGGCATCAGGGTTCCGAGGTACGATTGCGTGGGTCGAATTGTCACATTACTGGCGATGAAGCCCAAAACATCCAGTGGGATTTCCGGCTGGTGAGGGGCATCGGTAACGATTGTCAGTGTTTCGGACAAGCGCCCGGCGGGAGCGGTTTCATTGAGGCGGATGGTCAGGGTCCATGACTCCGGAGAACCGGCCTCCGTTTGCTGTTTGACCCAGGTGGGCGAGATGTGGCTGGAGGGGGAGCGTACGTCGATGATTTGGGCTGTTTCGCCCGGGACGGTGCGGATGGTGACGATTTCTTCTGCGGAGTGGCCCAAGGTTGTTTTCTTGAAATAGACATAGCTTGGATCGAGGGTGAACACGGAAACGATCGAGGCCCGAAGGATGATCTCGATCCAGCCGATGGGTGTATCGTCGATCGCAGATTGCACATGCAGCGTGATCCGCTTTTTTATGTCTCCGTGCAGATATTCTGGCTCGTAACTGATCTTGAGAGTACGGGAAGATCCTGCGTCAAGCGGTGAACTGGTATCGAACTCCGCAGTACAGCCACAATCGGATCGAATGGTCCGGATGAATCGCGGGCTGTCCGAGTGGTTGGTTACCGTGAATTCATGGTGGGATAGTCGGCCATAGGGGATCCGGCCGAAGTCAAATTCCGGCGGATCGATGGTGATGCCGGTCGATTCGGGTTGTGCCGACGTACTGTCCTCCAGGCTGACCACGGGTGCC
>JAFGMN010000112.1 GCA_016927515.1 candidate division CSSED10-310 bacterium
GAATAGCCTGATACCCTGACCTTGGTTTGCCGGTATCGATCAGCGGTCACCATTAGCGGCGGGAAGCATGGAGACGGGGCGCGGCGGGTTGAAATCCCCGCGTGATGTCACGGGCAGAGACTCGGGCACGGGCCATAATGGCTCGGCGTTTACGGAGCGTTTCCGGCAGGAGCCGGATCAGGTCCCACCAGCCGCTGATCAGCGTGGGTTCGCGCAACAGGACGTGTCCCAGCATCATCAGCTCGAATCCCAAAAAACGAATCGCATGGGGTGCCAGGCTGCCCACCGTTTCGTTCTTTATCAGCGTGATATACCGGTTTCGATACGACAAGCGCCGGAAAAACAACGGCTGCTTTTTTCGCTTCCGTGGAGAGAATCCCCGGACATGATATCCGGTGGCTTCGGGCACATATCCGAAACCCCATCCCCGGGATCGCGCACGCCAACTCAGATCCACGACATCGCGGTAGATTTTAAACGATTCATCGAACCACTCACCGTCCAGAACAATGTCATCCAGCATCGCCCGGCGATACAGCGGGGCCGATCCGTCCGGTCCGAAAACATCGCCCGGAACATCATACCGCCCATCATCAACCATCTCCTGAAACCGGTCAAAATTCCGCCGGCTTCGCGTCATCAATACACCCGTCGTGTCGATGTATCGCTCGTCCGACGGCGGCGGCTCTGTCGTTCCATCCAGTATTTTCCATAGTTTTCCCTGGACTCCTCCCCACTCAGGATGTCCATCCAGTGCCTGAACCATGCGAGCCAGAAACTCCGGATCAATGAAGACGTCAGAATTCAACAGCAAGACATACTCACTGTCCGTTTCTCGGATACCGACATTGTGACCACCGCAATACCATTTGTTTTCATTGTTTCGGATCAACCGCACCATCGGTCTTTCCGCAGCAACCCATTCCGGTGATCCATCCGTCGATCCGTTGTCGATGACCACACAGCGAAAATCGGCGAATGTCTGGTGCAAAACGGCATCGATGCAACGGGGTAAAAACCGCATTTCATTGGTGTTGAGTATGTTGACGCTGACTCGGGCCACGCAGTCATTATGCCGATCCGGCTGCTGGCGTCAAAGGTTTTCTATGCGTTTTCTCCGCTTTCTTCGGATTCCGTCCGGCGAAGCAGCTTCAGGCGAAGCCCTTCCCGTGACAGGCCCAGCAGACGAGCCGCTTCGGCTTTGTTTCCGCCGGTATGCACAAGCGCTCTCCGGATCAACTCCATTTCCAGCTCCGATACCGCTGTTTTTATACTCCATTGCGTGCTGCCCGGATTGCCGGTGATACCCGCTGCCACCCTGCTAACCCCGCTTCGCGCGCGCGGCACCGGTTCCTCGACCAATACACGGGAATCCGGTGATGGATGATGATCCATTGCGGGCGAAACAATACGCGGTGACAGGTCTTCCGGCTCGATGTCCTTTCCGATTTCCGTCAGCACAAGGGCCCGCTGCATCTGATTTTCCAACTCCCGCACGTTCCCCGGCCACGGATACTGAGCCATGATCTTCAGTGCGCTGAGGGCAATGCCCGGAACCGGGATTTCCATCTGCCGGGCGAACCGTGTCAGAAAGAACCGGGCCAATACCGGGATATCCTCAACCCGCTCCCGCAGCGGTGGAAGCCGGAGCGTGATCACATCGATACGGAACAGCAAATCTTCCCGGAAACGGCCCTCACGGGTTTCCTGCCAGATATCCTTGTTCGTGGCACAGACGATGCGCACGTCCACCGGAATGCTCTGGCGACCCCCCACGGGGCGTACCCGCCGTTCCTGCAGCACCCTTAGTATCTTCGCCTGCATCGCCAGGGGCATGTCACCGATTTCGTCTAAAAACAACGTGCCCCGGTCCGCCTGGACGAACAGCCCCGACCGTCGTTTGACTCCGGTGGCAACACCCGCTTCCACGCCGAATAGTTCGCTTTCCAGCACGCTTTCAGCCAAAGCTGCGCAGTTGATACATAAAAACGGTCCGCTTTCCCGCGGACTGTGAGAATGTAGAATCCGAGCGACTAACTCTTTTCCGGTTCCGCTTTCGCCCTGGATCAGTACACCGGCGTGGCTGGGTGCCACTTTTTCCAGCATCCCTTTTAAATGGTGCATGGCCGGTGCGGTTCCGATCAGTTGATCGAAAGAGAAATGGTTTCGGATCTGTTGTTTCAACACCTGGTTTTCATGAATGAGCCGCCGGCGCTGTTGGAGGTTGGCGAGACCGACGGCAGCGTGCGCGGCAAGCGATTCGAAGAGTTCCCGATCCAGTGGTGTGAACCGGGTTCCTCGGGCGGTGCCGTCCACATACAGAACCCCCGCCGCGAGTCGACCGGAATCACCGGATTCGTTCACCGGTCGGAAAAACGGGTCGATCAGCGGTGCACACATGATGGTTCTGAGGTTATGAGCCCGGATTGATTGCCGGGAGCGGAACTGGGCATCGTCCAACGTATCGCTGAGCAGTACAGGCCGACGTGTGTGCATGACTTCATCCAGCACGGATGTGCTGATCTCGGACCGGGATCCGAAGATCGCTTCCCGGTCGATATGCCGGGTGACGATGATTTCTTCATCGTTTGTCGTGGGTTTAAGATACAGGAAACCCCGATCGGCGCCGGTCAGTTCCAGTGCATGATCCACAATGCGCCGTAGCAGGATATCGAGATCGTCCTCTTGATTGAGTCCCCGGGATATTTCCAGGAGCAAGGTGAGTTTTTTGCGATCTTCCATTTCCTGTTCCTTCGTGAGTAACCGGACGGTTTCGGCGATCGGACCGGACGCGCCGGTCAGATCGGAGGGATGCGTTTGGGCCGGAGCGATTTCTGCGGCCGGGGGGGCATCCGCAATGAACGTCGCCCGGAATCGGAC
>JAFGMN010000113.1 GCA_016927515.1 candidate division CSSED10-310 bacterium
GCCGGTTCCACGATGAGGTCCGGAATCCCGGGAATGGAGGAGTCCGGATATATGTCTTCTCGCCGATGCACGGCGTCGATGACCGGGTCTCCCGTTTCCGGATGGGTGGCGCTCCGGAGCGCATCGATGATGTGCTGCCGGACGGATTCCCGGTCCCTGGCGGTCAAGGAACGCCCTGCCGGGAATCGTTGATCGTGTATCCAGACAGATGGGCATGTATTCGATTCATCGGAAAAGGCCTCGCAGGCCGGTAAATGAGCGTGACGCAGCCGGGATCGGCCTTCGATGTGATTGATCCAGTGACCGGGCGCATGGCGGAAGAGCCATTGCCCGAATCGGAAGGGAAGAACCCGGGCCAGCTGGCGGACCGGGAGCGCTCCCCCGGGAAGGTATCGGAACAAACCGGCTTCCGCCAGGATCCGGTTAAGGCTGACCCGGTGGATTCCGGTTCCACCGCTGCCGTGATCGCTGACAATCATGAGGCGACCGGCGCGGGAAGCCAATTCGCCGACGGCAACATCTAATGCGGTATAGACAGAACGGAGGTATCCAGAAAGGGCGGAACCGTACGTCCGGGTAAACGCTTTGTGACGGGGTGAACCGGGATCCTGAGCCGCCCAAAAATGATGGGATGCCGTATCCGATTCACCAAAAACGACGGCAAACAGATCCCAGGACTCCTTCTGCATCAGATACGAGGCGATGGCGGTTCGTTGCGCGATGGTATCCAGAATCCGACGGGCAGCGCTCAGATGCCATCGGCGCCCCGTATGCAGTTCCTGGATACCCGCCAGCGTATACGGGTGGACCCGGCTCTTCAACTCATCCCATATACCGGGTGGATAACAAAAGCTCCGATCGGCGGTGACCGCGAGAGGCGAATCGAACCCGGCGATCAAAATACCATTGACCGGTTCCGGTGGATACGTCGTGGGAAACCCCATGGCGCATACCCGGCCACCCCGGTCGCTCAGACGCCGGAAGACTGTGGGAGACTTGCGGAACGTGCTGTTGATGAATGTCACGCCATAGTCACCGAGTATGGAAAGATTTCCATTCGTGTCACAGGTGCCCGGATGCCGGATCGTGAAATCCGTCATGCCATGCCGGCCGGGATCGACTCCGGTCAGGAACGATGACCATGCAGGAACGGTGAACGGCGGAAGGGTGCTTTTCAGGGGGATGAACGCGCCGGAATCCGCCAGCGATCGCAGGTGAGGAAGATCGCCGGACATCATCCATTGCCGGGCCAGAACGGGATCAAACCCATCAAGACCAATGACGACGACCGGGCGACCACTCATGATCGACTCCGCTCGCGAAACCTGTGCTCCGGAACAGTTTCCCCGGCAAATCGACCGGTCATTCCCCGATTACTCCTGGATGTATCCCAATTCCCTCATCTTACTGATCTCGTCTTCGGACAGGGTTTTCGTCTGCCGTTCCACGGCACCGGTCATCGCTGAATATCGCGACAGTTCAAGCCCGGACTTCATCGTATGCAGAACATCGGGTTCAACGGTGGTGCGGTTTTGTTTTTCCAGCGGATCGATATCCAGCCGGTACAACTCGTCTTCCGCCAGTCCCCGGGGATTGCCCTCGTTGGCGGTAATGACCTTCCACGGACCTTCGATGAACGCGCTGAGTACGTTGCCTTCGTGATCTTCCTCGGCGAACACGGTGATATCGCGAAGGATATCTTCACCAACGGCAAAAAGGTTTCGACCCAGGGACATGGTTTCCGGTGCGGGCAGCTCCGCCAGGCCCAGAAGTGTCGGTGCCACGTCGATATGCCGAGCGCGGTCGAGGCGCACCGTAGGGGGCCGGATTTCTGCGGCCTCTGCGTGCAGTTTGATGATCATCGGAATGCGGATCAGTTCCTGATACAGTGAGGTGCCGTGCCACCATCCCAGATGGTCGTAAAACTCTTCCCCATGATCTGCAGTGACCAGAATCACCGTATTATCCCAGAGTTTTTGGGCTTTCAACGCATCGAATAGCTCGCCGATCCGGTGATCCATGTATGCGATTTCCTGATCGTAGGCTGCTCGGAACGCTTCTGCCCAGGAAGGATCCGGGTTTGGCATGGTGACCCGGGCATAGCCGACACCGTTGAATGGATGAACGAAGAACGGATCGTGGGGTTCCATGTAATGTAAATAGAGGAAAAACCGGTCGGTGTTTCCGTGTCGTACGATGTAATCGATGGCATGCTGGTTGACGATGGCGGCTTCTTGATAGTAATGGCGGGGATATTTCGACGACACGAGGAATCCTTCGCGGACTTTTCGCAGAATGGCGTAGTAGGTCAGTTTACTGGTTGATTCGTTAGCGCCGAAGAAGTAATCCGGTGCGAGGTAGATATAATCTGTGAAGCCCTGGTCGAAGTTGAAGCTGGGTGAAATGTTGATATTGTTGGGAAAACCGATGGTATGGTATCCGGCGGACTGAAACACTTCAGCGACGGTCGTGACGTCATCGGGCAGGACATCGGGTTTGAGATATGTTTTGTGGCCTGATGGATACAATGCGGTGAACAGGGTGGCGGTCGATGGTTTTGTCCAGCTGGCCTGGGCGTAGGCATCATGAAAACGGATAGCGGACTCGGCCAGGGAGTCGAGAACCGGCGTTTCGGCGTGCGGGTAGCCGTAGCATCCCAGGTGGTCGGCGCGCAGGGCATCGCACATGATGAAAACGATATTGGGTTTGTCTTTCAGGCTTTCGGGGATGGTCCGTGGCGCAGGATCGCTCCCGGTTTCTGAAGAAATGGCTATGGCAATGCC
>JAFGMN010000114.1 GCA_016927515.1 candidate division CSSED10-310 bacterium
AAAAGAAGTTAAGAATGGGCTTCAAGGCCATTTAGTATCTGATTCTCATTACTCTCCCGCATTACACTACGTTCTTGGCGAACTTCTTTTTCAAGAAATACTGGTGGCGATAAACAACCGTTGCCAGACGCCAAAAGGCGAACAATCGCATGCACACTGACAAACCTCCGCAAGCTTCGGTTTGCAGGTGATGCGAGACGTTCCGCCGGACAACGCTTCGCGCCGCAGAACAAGACGCTTCATTCTCGTTCGACTTGCTGTCCACAGGTTTCGCCTGTTACCATCAAGTCAAAGTGTGTGAGCGCTGCGATAGGGCCAAAGAGACGAAACCTGGAGGAGAATGGCATGGCAAAATTTAACATCAGCGCGGGCCAGATGCTCGCGTGGGACCAATACAAGGACAAGCCGCTTGACGACGCGCTGCCATCGATATACGAAAAGGCCAAGAGGGACGCAGAGACCTTTCCTGCGTGGTATTGGTCAAGTATTCGTACCAAACGTCTGACGTCCCTGACCGTACGTTGGCTGACGTTTGTCCTTCTGATAGTTGGAACGGTGCTGCCCGTGCTCGCCGGGATCGGTGAAAACGCAGCGAGCAAGCTCTTGATGACCCAGATAGGAGTCTGTGCGCTGGTAGTCGGCGGGCTGTTTCAGGTTGGCGACCGGGTGTTCGGCTGGTCGAGCGGATGGCTGCGATACATTACCACCGTGACGTCGATGGAGAATCTTGTCCGAACCTTTGAACTCGATTGGGCACGCTACGTTCTCGACAAAGGCGGCAAACTCACCGACACAGACACCAAGCCGTTATTCGACATCGCCATTACGCTTCAGAAGGGGCTTCGCCAGCTGCAAGTAGACGAAACTGAAGCGTGGAAGTCTGAGTTCAACACCGGTGCGACATTGCTTAGTGATTTGATCAAGTCTCAACGGGAGTCGAGTGACAAAGCAGCGGAGGCCCAGCGTGCCGCCCAAAAGGCACAGGAGGCAGCAAAAGAGACCACTGACAAAGCGAAGCAACCTGGTGCGATCGAATTGAAACTGGTGCACAAGACTGCACCAATCGAGGTTAAAGTCACCCTCGACGGCGGGCTGGAGGAATCCTTCGTCGGCACTGTGTGGGCGAAGACAGGGATCTCCCCTGGACAGCACCACGTAACCGTAAAGACCGTCGGCGCATCACCGGTCAACGTCTCCAAAGTGGTGGATGTCAAACCGAGTACGACATCCGCAGTCGAACTGATAGTACCATAGATCTACAGGCTGAGATATTGATACCCACCTACTCGCGTTGAGGCGGGGGTGCCGAGTCACCCCTTTTTTTTCGGTCAACCATCGGTCCTCGAGCCTCAGAAGCGATCCGTGATCTGTAACGCATTGTTTTTAAATCACTTCATTTTGTGGTGTCAATTTTTTTCGCTGTTTTAACCAATTAATTCTAAATGCTTTTCATATAATCACTCTCAAAGAGGAGTGCGAACAAATCGTCCACAGCGGAACACATTCCGGGTGTTTCCAGAACCTGATGCCACCGGGTGCCGTCCCAGTGAATCAGTGTGCCGGCGGCGCCACAGCCCCAGATATCGGCACCGGACAAACCCGCCATATCGAAGATTGCTCCGTGCGTGTCCGGAGCATCATGATTCCATGCCGAACCATCCCAATGATACATCACGGTTCCACCGCCGGCGATCCACACATCATCCGATTCAGCGCCCCATATACAGTCGATAGTCGGATCAAGATAATCTTCCTCGATCGTCCATTCCGTTCCATCCCATCGGAATACCATGCCAATGATTAGATCGCCGACGACGATTGTACCGATTGCCCGGACATCGTTGGCTGACGTTCCGAAGATATCACTCAGGAAACTATGACTCAGATACTCCTGTGTCCAGGTGTTTCCATCCCAGTGCAGAAGAACGCCCGCGTCGCCAATCGCCCAGACATCATCAGCGGCCGCTCCCCAGAATCCGATGAAATGATGGTCCAGTCCCGTATCGAACAGCGCCCATTCGGACCCATCAAAATGGTAGAGAATGCCTTTCGTGGAGGTTTGCATCCAGACATCGTCGGATCGGAATCCCCAGATGGCACCCAGCTGATACCCGGTGGTTTCCAGCATCACGGTCTGCCAGGACGCGCCGTTCCAGTGCAGCAACAGTCCGTGGCTTCCCGATGCCCAGATATCGTTTTCGGCAAACCCGTAAATATTCGATAAGTACCACGACATATCCACGGCGTGCACCGACCAAGCGCTGCCGTCCCAGTGCATGATGACAAATTCACCCACCGCCCATCCCTCATCGGATGTTGCCATCCAAAGGCCATTCAGCGTATTTCCCTGGGGTTTCGGATTCGTCCAGTGCCAGTCCGGCGACCCGGCATACACGCTGGTGCAGGTCGCACAGATCAACACCATGGAAACCCATCGATACATGATTCCGATGTTTCCTGTCTCTGTGTTTTCAGTTGTTCTTTTCATAAGATAAAGATTATCACAGGAGGGTGAATGCGGCAACCCATCGTGGCGGGCAACCGGTGATGCGCCGTGTGGGGCCGGCGGAGGAACTCATTGACAGCCAACGCCTCTGGAACGTGAAAAAAAAGGTACACCCGGGCGGCAGGGGCTGTCGAATTCTGAAAACTGTCACTGTTAAAACGTATTAACAGTTGATTAAACCATTGTAAACATACATATATTGATGGTTTACTTATTTTGAACCGAATGGCGAAATCGGTGGTATATCCGATCAGATTCGATGTCATGAATCACTGTGTAAGCCAGGAAGAACGGTCAAGCTGATGGACTCTCATGGCCGGGTGAGCTGCACCCTATAAAGCCATTTGAGAACCTATCACCATTCAGAGTGAGTGAGTGATCTTACGTGTGATCAGCGCATCGTTTTTAATTGAATTGTTTTGCAATGTTGAAAATGTGTTATAAATTTGTTGATTTGCGTGTTTTTCAATTGAAAAGAGTTGCTGAAAAGAAATAAACATATAATAAACAAAGGGTTACAAGGCATTTTTTTGAGTTTGCTTCTTTTCAAGAAGCCATCTAGAATAATAAAAGTGTTTCAAATTGGATCGTTATAGAATCTAACCGATACCGTTTTTCTCAGGAGGTGTTCCATGAGTCACGATTTTACGTTTACCTTCACCGATCCCGAAAATCTGGTCGCTAAACTGCCCATGGGTGCTGTCGGCAAATCCAGGCAGGATATAGCCGAAGCGGCAGTCACGGGTTCCGGTCATCCGACTATCGGCCACGTGACATTCGCCATCGTCTCCGGTTTGACTTGCAAAATTGAAGCGTTCAACTCTCTAAACGACAAAGATGAAGACAACGTGTTCGGGAAATCGGCTGCAGATGGTTCCGTTCGCCATGAGTTGGGACTCGAACCGACGCTTGTGCATGATCCGGCGAAAGCCTGGCTGAAGTATTCGGCACGGGCATCCCTGGCGGTCGATTCCGATATGAGCGACGGAACGATAGCAATCGGCGTGGACACCCAAAGCGATGCCATTCTTGCTGATTACCGGTGTCATGATGCCCGGCAACCGACATTAGAAGCCTTTCAAATGGATATGCCGCCTCGCTCCATGCTGTCAATCGCGGACATCCAGGCACTGGGAGCCGGCGATGCGCTGCTTTACGGCGTCCGGGGAACACTCGGCGCTTCCGTAAAAATGACCTGGGGTGATGTGTTTTCCGGGTCCCTTAACAGCCTCACAGGACTTCTGAAAAACACTGACTTGATTGCAATCGAAACGGAAGTGGGAGCTACTGCCGATGTAAATGTCACCATCACGGATGATTTTCGAGCGATCATCACGAATGCCGGCGACGGGAAGCTCCGACTGGCGGTGAAGAAAGCCCGGCTCCGGGAATGGGACGACGGCGCAAAGATCGGTGTAACAGTCGCCTTTGCCGATCCCAAGAAAGTGAAAGAGATTCTGGTCAATGCAATTCTGGCTGTCGCAGGAAGCACCATCGATGAAATCAATGCGATGTTCGATACCGTTGATCCATCCCAATGGGATGAACGGATAACGAATCTTCTCGAATCACTGGATCTGATGAAGTATGTCAATCATATTGATGAACTGAAAAAGCAATGGGATGCGCTGCAGGATGCTGTTTACAGGGAAGTAGACGCTGTGGCAAATGCGCGATTGGAAGCAGGGCTGAACTGTGACTATCACCGGATTACCGAGGACGAATCAGTGCTTCAGATAACGATGCCCATGCCGGATGTTGCTTCGATCCACACCGATATTCTGACCTGCAATTTGAAAGATATTCTTGCCTACGCCGATGATTCGGCGCATGACGTCACGATTGAGCGATATCTTCGGCAAAAAACAGTCATAAAGAAATTTGCCTGGGGATTTTCGTTGGGTATAGCCGAGTTTGCCATTCGCGGGAAAGATCTGACAAAACGGAAATGGGTTGAGCGAACCCGGCGGCATGACAATGTGTATCAGACGAGCATGTCATTCCTGGGATCTCGTGGGTACACATCCTCGATATTCGGGGAAAAATCCGGCTGGACAGTTGATTTCAGTGCCACAATGGATAAATGGCAGTTAGAGCCGAAAACGAAGGATTACACGTTTGGATTGAGTCTGAGCTGGATTCTGGAGGACAATGAGGTAACGCGTGACGAGTTTTACGCGTATCTCGATTATGCCCTGATATTCGGTGCTGTTCGATTTTCGGATCGCCCCCAAATCCTCGATGTTCTCAAGCTGAAAAAGAAGAAAAGTCGTTTGAAGTCCATGAAGTTGATCGTCGATCTCCGGTTCACGCACGATCAACTCATTCAGATGCTGGCGGTTCCGGATGATTCCTGGCGTGATTTGATGATCCGTGCGATGGCCAAAGCAATGCCATACATGAAAGATATTGATGTACGAGACGAACCCCTGAAACGCGAAGCATTTTACTCCAGCTATTGGCGAGAATATTTCGATGACAAAAAATGTTCCTTCGATGACATCAAGCAGTATGGTCACAGGGAATTGAACCAGTTAGAAGCCACACCGCATAATGTATCGAACCATGTTTTTGGCCCTGTTGTCCATACCAGTAGCCTTTCGTTTGCCTATCAATTGATGGCGTATGGGAAGGATGCAACATCATTTTCAGGCATCGTGAGTACCTGGAACGAATTTTATAAAGGCTTGATCCGGCTCAGGGATGCAATGCTGAAAGAGACGGATTCACGCGAATTGGAGGACATCTTTGAATGGCTGTGCGCATATTTTAGCCAGTCTTTGTTTACCCGTGCGGCCGGTATCTTCCTGATCGAGCTGGCCCGTGCGGCGGGAATCACAAACGCAGCCATCGACAGCACCATGAAAATCACTGCGAAGGACGCGGAATTCCAGTTCCGCAGTCTGCAGCAGTAGTCAGGAGACGCACCCATGGACGCTCTGGCATTACTGGACGTTATAATCGGAATGGCATTCATTTACGCAGTCATGGCGCTGGCCTGCACGGCATTGAACGAATACGTCGTCAATACGTTGGGCCGTTGCCGCGGGCGGATTCTGATGAAAGGAATCCGGAACTTGCTGGGGAACGATACGGATCATTCGGTGCTTGATCTCTTTTATTCTCATCCCCTCATCCGCGGCCTGTACGCACCTGGACGCATGCCGTCAACGATACCGCCGGACAGTTTTGCCCGGAGCATCCTGGATTGTTTCATTCGTTCCATCGACGATGACGGCAAGGTTGTGATCGATGCGGATACGTTGCCGGAAAACGTGTCGGCATGTGCTGCGCCGGTCGATAAAATGATCCGGCATCTGCTTCTGACAACCGGTGGTCATTACACAAAAATGATTACGGGCCTTGAAACGTGGTATAACCACGCCACTGACCGAATGATTGGTTGGTATAAGCGCCGGTTGCAGGCGTTTTCTCTGGTTTTTGCCGTTCTGCTGACTATCGGGATGAACGTCGACAGTATCGCGTTGTTCACGAGCCTGTATTCCAATCCCGATGCGCGGGAGATACTGGCTACGATGGCAGCGAAATCAGATGCATCGTCGTTTTTCAAGACGGGGACGAATTCGGACGTGGTTGTGAACACGGATCATTTGACGAATGTAACTCAGCAGATAAGTACTATTGCGGGGTTACCCATCAGTTGGAGATCTGAAAGGATGACAACGGTCGAGGTCCTTTTCGGTTGGTTAATTACGATCCTGGCCGTGTCGTTCGGAGCGCCGTTCTGGTTTGACCTGTTGAGCCGGGTGATGCGGTTACGGCCGGAGATGGCAGAAACGAAGAAAACGCAGACCGGTGATGCAGTGGTGTGATACATTCATCGGCATTCTGTCGACGTGGAAGTTGCAAAAAGGAGGCATCGAAAAGAGTGACTGATCAGTCAGATAGGGAGAGCATCTGTTTTCTCTTTCGTGCAGAGCGAAGGTATTTCCTGGAGATTTGCATGAATCCAGTATGGGCGGCGGACGATCTTACGGTCCTCGTGGATGGTGAAGCTGTCACGAATCACTACTATGACGATTCGGTTTATGGACCATTTATTGCGTTGCCGTATTCCCGTGCGGCACGGCTGGTGATTTCAGGGGAAGCGCTTCAGGCGGAGTTCTCGACGTTCTTTCGGTATTCCCTCAAGCTCTCTACCGGCGGGTATCATGATATCGAATGGAATTACCGGGACACGTTTGTGAACGAGGTCCATGAATTCAGTACATTTCTGGATCTGGATGCGGAGTCAGATTTCCCGGTTGGATTGGCGGAAGCCTTGGATGTGGATCTGATTATCTTGCATACCGACGCTGACCGGATCGAGAGTTTTATTCCGAAGGCACGTGGTGTGGACCTGGAGATTGAAATCACCAATGCTTCAACCGATGACGATTCCGACATCGATCGTGTGATTCATACGCTGATGCGATTTGCCGAGGGTACACCGGTTGAGTTTCGCCGAGCGTGGGAAGCGGGGAGGTTCACGTTGCAGAATGTCCCGGATTTTCGAGTGAAAGAAGTTCTGAAGGCATTTTCGTAACGCCGTTCAGCACAACTTTGTTTTCCTAAGGGTTGTCGAAACCACCGTGAGCACTGTTCGACCGACCAGAAACGACCCCATGCTTTGATTTTACCGGATCAAAATGCGTGCAGATATCGTTCAACGCATTCCCTGTCTCCTGAAAAATTATGGTGATTTTTAGTGACTTCTACTATTTGCCTGCTTGAGGGCCACTTCCTCAACCAAATGTGCGAATATTAGTGTACGTTATCTATCTGGATACCTGTTGTTACATCAGATATGGGTTAGTCATGATTTTTTTCTTTATTGTTTTTCTTTAGAAGCTTTTTGTCCTGAGGGTTTTCCAGATAGTTTTCTTTTGAAACGACTCCTTCCCCGAGTTCTCTTTCCATGTCCTTGCGAGCCCTTCCGGCTATCGCTCCTCCGGATTTGGCCGCGTCAAGATTCTCATCAAATCCTTGAGCGTCTCTCTTCCGGGCTATCTTGGTTGTGCCGGCTTCACCCAGCATGGAAAAGATAAGTTCCAGGTCGTTCATGTGGTCTCTTAGATTCTCTCTTTTAAGACCCTTAAACTTTTTATATTCCGACGGCTTCATTCCAAAAGTGGCTTCTGATATTTCAGCGGTAAGGATGGCATATTCTCTTGACTCCCCCACTTCCCGAGCCTTCCACTCATCAGTCAATTCTTCCCGGATGGCAATTCCTCGCATGCGTTTTTCAATCCAGGCTTC
>JAFGMN010000115.1 GCA_016927515.1 candidate division CSSED10-310 bacterium
AAGCGATGATAGACCAGAACAACCGTTCCGACGACACCCTGTCACCCCTGGCAAGCTCGGGCCCGGATTTACGCCAAAGGGCCGAAGCCTTGGCCAGAGAACGAGCCGTCCGGGCAGCCGAAAACGGCGCTGCCCTCTCCCCAGAAGAAATCCGGAAAACACTCCACGAACTACGGGTGCATCAAATCGAGCTGGAGATGCAGAACGAGGAGCTTCGCGCGGCCCATGTGGAGATCGAAGCCGGTCGTGCACGCTATTTCGATCTCTACGATCTGGCTCCGGTGGGCTACTGCACCCTGTCCGATCATGGATTGATTCTGGAAGCCAACCTCACCGCCGCCACATTGTTGGACTGGAGGCGCGGCGATCTGATCAAGCAACCAATCACCCGCTTTATCCTCCAAGAGGACCAGGACATCTACTACCTGCACCGCAAAAAACTCATTGAAGCCCATTCGACAGGTTCGACAAGCTCAACATGGACGGGCGAACCCCGGGAATGCGAACTACGCCTAGTCAAACCGGACGGCACATGCTTCTGGGCGCATCTGAGTTCAACCATTACCCAGGCCGAAGACGGTACACCGATGTGCCATTGCGTTATTAGTAACATCGCCAAGCGCAAACAGGCCGAGGCAGATCGCGAAAAACTTGAGGCCCAGCTGCGACAAGCCCAGAAAATGGAAGCCATCGGCCGTTTGGCTGGCGGAGTGGCCCACGATCTCAATAACATGCTGGGTATTATTATCGGGTATGCAGATCTGCTCCTGGAAGAAGTTGACCCGGACCAGCCATTCCATGCCGATCTTTTGGAAATTAGAAAAGCCGGCGCGCGTTCCGCCGACTTGACCCGGCAACTGCTAGCGTTTGCCCGCAAGCAAACCGTGGATCCCAAGGTACTCAACCTGAATGAAGCCGTGGATGGCATGCTTAACATGCTGCATCAGCTGATCGGTGAAGATATCGATATGACGTGGATTCCGGAAGAAAATCTGTGGCCGGTCAAAATCGATCCTGGCCAAATCGATCAGGTTCTGGCCAATCTCAGCGTCAACGCCCGGGACGCGATCGCCGGTACCGGTAAAGTGACTATCGAAACGGGAAACACCGTTTTCGACGAGGCATTCTGCAGGGATCATGTGGGGTTTGTGCCTGGAGAATATGCGATGCTAGCCGTGAGCGACAACGGGTGCGGTATGGATTCCGAGACGATGTCGCACCTCTTCGAACCGTTTTATACCACCAAGGAACAGGGCATGGGCACTGGTCTGGGTCTGGCCATGGTCTACGGCGTGGTCAAGCAGAACAACGGTTTCGTCATCGCATTCAGCGAACCCGGCCAAGGAACGACCTTTAAGATCTACTTGCCGCGCCATTTGACCCCAAAACTCCCGTTGCAGGAGAAAAAACTGGATAAGCCAAGCGAGCGCGGGCATGAGACAGTCCTGCTGGTGGAGGACGAGCCGGTGATCCTCAAAATGACGACCATGATGCTCGAAGGAGCGGGATACACCGTTGTGGCTGCTGGCACACCGGGAGACGCTATCCGATTATCGAATGAACATGTGGGCGATATACACCTCCTCATATCCGACGTGATCATGCCCGAAATGAACGGGCGCGACTTGGCCCAAAAAATCCTGTCCCTTTATCCCCGTCTGAAGTGCCTGTTTATGTCCGGCTTCACCGCGAACGTCATCGCTCACCAGGGCGTCCTGGAAGAAGGAGTAAACTTTATCCAGAAACCGTTCTCAAGAACAGACTTGGTTATCAAAGCGCGGGAGGTGCTTGACAATGAGAAAGAAGAAACCACGATCCGATGATTGCGCAACGGCCAGAAACAACATGCGGTCAATTGTACTCGTTTGATGGCTCGGAATCATCGATTGCTGGCATCAGGGACTGATCGGTTTGGGGGAGCGCCAGCACGTTGACAACGCGTTGTTTACCGATTAATTTTGGGATTACAATCGAGAGGGTGCTTTATACCAACAGACTGGAATAAAAAAAGGGGGGAAGGGGATCAATGAAACGGTGTGTTTTATCTATTATCCTGACTATTATCCTGAACGTAGCAGCAATTCACGCTCAAAATGTCCTGATCATCTGGGACATTGCCGATCACTGCACACCGAACCTGGTAGCGGCATTAACCAATACCGGGATGACGGTGACGTTGAGCAATACCTCTGAGAACGATTACAACGGCTCCAACCCCAGTCCCAGTGGTTTTGATGCCGTCATTCATATCAACGGCACAACACACGCTGGACAGATGCCTCTTGCCGGGCAACAGGCTCTTGTGGACTTCGTCGTCATAGATGGCGGCGCATATATTCATTGCGAATGGGTGGCTTATGAATTCGGCAACAACTTACTGCAGGCGTTGGCTGATCTCATTCTCTTCCGCAGAGCCAGTGGTTCAGAAGGCACAATAACATACACAGAGGTGAGTGGAATGGAGGATCATCCTATTTTAGCCAACGTGCCGTCATCGTTCTCCTTTACCGCCGGGTGGAATGTCGGATCAGTCGCCCCGTTCGGTGTGAATCCTGCAGTCGTTCTGATGAGGGATCACCAAGGAAATGACGCTGTCGCTATCCGGGAATTCGGGAACGGTCGGATAGTGGGTTTCAATCATGCCGGAAACTACTCGGCTTATAATGCATTGTGTGATGTCAACGTTCAGCAACTGTATATCGACGGGATCCTGTGGGCAATCAGTACGCCGGAACCCACCGCCACACCCACCGCCACACCGACGGACACGCCGGAACCCACTGCCACACCGACGGATACGCCAGAACCCACTGCCACACCGACGGATACGCCGGAACCCACTGCCACACCGACGGATACGCCGGAACCCACTGCCACACCGACGGACACGCCCGCTGTGACGCCAACACCAGCCCCCTTTCCCGCTGCAGGTCCGGCAGGATTGGGTATCCTGATACTGGTCATCAGCGGGCTCCTGAGCTTTAGCATGACCCGGCGGATAAAAGCATAAAAGCGAATTGATACCGCAATTAACAGCATTCCCGGGCATCACGGTCACGGTTTAGATGAACGTTGCAGATGACGTAACTTCTGTATGGATAACACACTCGTTATCATGTTTCACTTTTTCCGGGCAATCAAACATCCTATTGACATCAGGATGATCACCCAGCCGACACGGGACGCCGCCGGCACATTCAGCCCGTTGCAGAAAACGGTTTGAGTCAGCATCAGGTTTTGCTGCATAATCAACGATGTCACATCGGTCACGGCTGGAGATGATGACGTCACCGTCACATCCCGGGTAAAGGGTGTCAGATCAGAGGTCACGTCCGTAACGGTGAACGCGACCGGAAACACCGTGTCACAATACGGAATCGTTCCATCGGATTCCAACCGAATGACAAGCATGTCGATGGCGAGCGGCGAAGACCGTTGCCTGTACCCCGAGACCCCAATCTGATTCTCCGGAAGAGCGGCTATCCCGGTTCCCGCATTGATCTCGTCATCACCGGGTTCGCCGACCCGGCAGCCCCATTCCACGGCCCCTCCGGATGACAATCGGAATACCAGGCATTGGTCGGTATCGGGATCATCGAGATAACTCGAACCCGTACCAATGAACGTTCCGTCCGCCGACATTGCCATGGATTCAAGCCAGATTGCACCATCCGGTAGATTATACCGATAAGCCCATTCCAGATCACCGGTCGCAGTCATTTTCATAAAAAGGAATGCCGTGGGGACATCCAGTATCGTGGAGGCAATCATGTAGGATCCACCGGTCTCCTGAATAAAAATGCCGTCCATGTAAAAAGGCGCACCCATGTGCCGATGCCAGTCAAGTGAACCGTCCCCGGCAAGTTTGAATACAACCAGATTTTCCATACCGGTGGAACCCATGGTACCCGAGACGATACATCCGCCGTCCGATGTCGGAGCGATGCCTGTAAGCCATAAACTGAAATACCCGTCATCGAAGATCGTGCACCATTGAAGGACACCGGATTCAGAGAACCGGGAAACCGTGGCGTCCTTCAAAATCATCATCGGTGGCACCATCGTCCAACCACAGGTCACAAAACCGCCGTCAGCTGCCGGCGCCAAGCCTCTGATCGCTGATTCTCCATCGAATACCATGGTCCGGGCCGATTGAACCATTCCTGCATCGGATAATCGAATCAATATCTGAGACATGTAAGGCAAAGCGAAACTGTTTGTTATTCCGCCGGAGATAACGTCACCGGACAGCATGATCGAGCCGCAGGTTACCCGATCCGAACCCGCTCCTCCTGCGGCAACAGCCGTCGTCAGGGTTCCCGCCTGATTGAATCCGATCATACCGAAATCAACGTTACCCGCACCCGTTCGGCATTCGGCAAATCCAACGAATCGCCCGTCCGGGTACGCCGCAGCACCCACGAACCGCGACGTATCCGGTGCACTGTACGACGTATATTCCCCGGATGCACTGCCGGTTAATATGAACGGGCTGGAGTCCAGTCCAGCGACAAACAGGTAAAGAACAATTCCGACAAGGCGGATCAAATGGTTCGTTCTCATCCGGATATCTCCTTAAAAGGAGTGTATCATGTTCGAAGAAAAATAGGATGGTATATCTTCGGATAGCGTTTCAACCCCGTTCGTACATGATGATCCTCGCCGGGCGTTGCTTCCCGGCCTTCGCCGGTACCTGTCTACACGGTTGATGCTATTGACTCCACTTTATTTTCTCTTTATTTTATCTTGTCGATTGTCTTTTCCTTTAACGATACTTTTTTGAGGAGACGTGATTGAATGGCTTACAGAATTTTAATCGTTGATGACGATCCGGATCTCGTCGATGCGTATCGGATGCTTTTGGAGGCCAAAGGTTACATCGTTGATGTAGCGTATGACGGAGACGAGGGCAAACGGAGAATCGCGGAATCGAAGCCTGATCTGATTCTACTGGATGTGATGATGAAGACCGATACCGATGGGATGGATCTTGCGTTCGATCTGCAGTCTAAAGCGGAAACAAAGTCGATTCCGATTATCTTTCAGACATCTCTGGCTCAATGGGGTGACTACATGCAGGAGTCCTTCCAGGGAATCAGAGACATGCCGATGCCGTACAAGAAATTTTTGGAGAAACCGATTCACCCGGACAACCTCTTGTCAGCCATTCGTGAAATGCTGAAATAAACCGTAAGGGACGAAGATTATGCTCAGCGAAAATCTAGTCAAGGAAATCCATCATCATATCGAAAAATACCCGCACCGGGAGTCGGCATTGATGCCGGCATTAAAAGCAGCGCAGCGGGAAAACGGGAACTATCTTTCCAAGGATATTATTCGGGAAGTGGCCGAACTGATTGGGGTTACCTACTCAAAAGCCTACGGAGTAGCGACTTATTATACGATGTACAATACCCGGAAGGTCGGAAAATACCATCTGTGTGTCGACACGAATATCCCCGGCTTTCTGACAGGTGCAGTCGAAATTCTGGACCATCTATGCCGCACTTTGGATGTGCGGGTGGGTGAAACAACTCGGGATGGCGTGTTCACGGTCTCGGAGGTCGAGGATCTGGGTTCATGCGGAACGTGTCCGGTTATCCAGGTGAACGATGTCTACTTTGAAAACATGACGATCGCAAAGACGGATGCCCTGATCGCCTCGCTCCGGAAAGGCATCATGCCGGTTCCAAAAGATGAATCCCATTTTGATACCGTCTGTTCGATCCTGCTGAAAAACCGAGGCCGAAAAGATGCCCACAAACTGGCGGTGTATAAACAGCAGGGAGGGTATCAGGCACTGGCCCGTGCATTGACCCAGGATCCTGCCGCGCTGCTCAACGAGATTAAGCATGCCACGGTACGCGGTCGCGGGGGGGCCGGCTTTCCGGCTGGAATGAAATGGGGGTTCCTGCCCAAAAACGACTCCCGTCCGGTGTATCTGGTCTGCAATGCTGACGAAGGAGAACCCGGGACGTTCAAAGATCGACAGATCATGCAATATGATCCGCATCTTCTGATTGAGGGCATTGCGATCACGGCCCATATCATTCAAAGCAAACACGCATTTATTTACATCCGAGGGGAGTTTGAGTGGATCGCCCGTATATTGGAAACGGCCATTGAGGAAGCAAAAACAGATGGGCTCCTGGGTCAACTGGATATCGTGGTACACGAGGGACAGGGCTCGTATGAGTGTGGCGAAGAAACCGCGTTGATCGAATCGCTTGAAGGCAAGCGCGGTTGCCCGCGTATCAAGCCGCCGTTTCCGGCCAATGTCGGTTTGTACGGCTGCCCCACCGTCGTCAATAATGTTGAAACGCTCGCTCTGATCCCCTTCATCGTGGAAAACGGTGCAGACGCGTTCCGAGCCATTGGCGTTACGGGAAATTACGGTCCGAAACTCTTCGGTGTGTCGGGGATGGTTAGACAACCGGGGGTCTATGAATATCCTCTGGGAACGCCACTCAAAACACTATTGGCCGCCGCTGGCGGCGTGGTCGGAAATCTGAAAGCGGTGATCATTGGCGGATTGTCGGTTCCTATTATCACAGCGGAAGAAGCCGACCAGATCATTCTCGACTATGACTCCTGCATGAAGGCAAACACCATGCTGGGATCCGCCGGTATTATGGTCATGAACGACACCGTCTCCATTCCCCATGTTGCCTTGCGGGCCATCCGATTCTATGCACATGAATCATGCGGCCAGTGCACGCCGTGCCGCGAGGGTTCGATTGTAGTTAAAGATCTTCTGAAGAAAATGATCGATGGATACGGAAAAACTGAAGATATCGACACGATCCTGTCGATCTGTGATACCGTGATCGGAAGTACACTGTGTCCGACAGGAGACGCCTGGGGTATGCCCATACGGGCGATGGTCCGGAAATTTAGATCTGAATTCGAGTCTTTGATCCGCTAGAAGGGTCAGTCACTTTTTATGGAGAGGAACAGTGATTCGCTGAATGGTCAGTCACTTTTGACGGAGAGGAACGGAACATGAAATTTACATTGAACAACAAGGAATACGTAGTACCGGAGGGACTCACGGTGCTGGATGCGGCCAGGCATTGCGGCGTCTATATCCCGTCCCTCTGCTATCATGCCAAAACGGGGCAGGCCGGGAAATGCCGGGCATGCGTCGTGGAAATCGAAGGCATGCGTGGATTGCAGACATCGTGTACTGTGCAGTTGAAAGAAGGAATGAAAGTCGTCTCGGACTCCGAACGCGTTCGCGCATCTCAACGACTGGTCATCGATCTCCTTCTCTCCAGTGGCTCACACGACTGTCTTTCCTGTGAACAGAATGGCGATTGCGAGCTTCAGCAGGCAGCTTACTATCTCGGGATCGAACATCCGACGTTTCGGATCGATCAGGAATTCAAAATCGATGACTCCTCCGAATTCATTTACAAAGACAACGGTAAATGCATCTCATGCGGTCGATGCGTGGCCGGATGCAACAAAACAGTTGTCAACGAAGTGCTGGATTTCGGCTTCCGGGGGGGGGAAACGGAAATCATCATCGATGACGATCTGGCCATGGGAGAATCCAGTTGCGTGCAGTGCGGCGAATGCGTCCAGTTGTGTCCGACGGGTGCTCTGACAGATAAAAAAGCACGCGGAAAAGGACGTTTCTGGGATCTGGAAAAGATCGACACGACCTGCCCATACTGCGGTGTCGGTTGCCAGACAACGCTCCATATCGACCGCGCGAAAAACAGAATTGTCCGGGTAACCGGGCGCGAAGTCACGCCGAACAACGGGATGCTGTGTGTCAAAGGACGCTATGCGTACGAGTTTCCATCCAGCGAGAATCGCCTGAAATATCCCCTGATAAAGAAAAATGGACATCACGTCCGCGTATCGTGGGAGGAGGCGTTGGATTATACCGCAGATCGAATCCGAGACATTGTCGGCAAACATGGCCCGGACACATTCTCCGCATTCGGATCCGGTCGCATTACTAACGAAAACAACTATGCAATCCAGAAATTTGTGAGGGCGGTCGTCGGAACCAATAATGTCGACCACTGCGCACGTACCTGACACGCTCCCACCGTCGCCGGTCTGGCGACATCATTCGGTAGCGG
>JAFGMN010000116.1 GCA_016927515.1 candidate division CSSED10-310 bacterium
CCCTTCTTCGCTCGTTTCCCTCCGAATACCCCCACTGCCGGATCATCCGCTTCTCCCGCAACTTCGGCCAGCAACAAGCCCTGGCCGCCGGCATCCAGGAAGCCCGCGGCACATATGTCTGTTTCCTCGACGCCGATCTCCAGGTCGCACCCGAAGATATCCCCCTCCTGCTGGAAAAGGCCGACGAAGGCTACGACGTCGTTGCCGGTATCCGCCAAAAACGCGCCGATGGATTTGTGACCAGGAAAATCCCCAGCCTCATCGTCAACGCCTTCTGGCGCGTGACCCTCAAACTGCCCTACAAAGATATCGGCTGCGGGCTCCAGGTTTTCCGCCTCAGCACACTCGAGGGCATCGATCCGCTCAGCCACGTCTACGGCTATCGCGAAGTCTATGCCGTCTGGCGCGGGTCAAAATTCGCCACCGTCACGGTCAACTACCAGGAACGCCAGCACGGAACCACCAAATACTCGTTCTTCGATCTCGTCTACCTCTTTCTCGATACCACCATGACCTTCCTGACCCAACCCCTCCAACTCGTCCTGTTCTTCCTCCTCGGCGCTATCGTCAGCGGCAGCACGCTCCTCATCGCTCTCGGTCTCGGCATCAAATCCCTCTCCGGAACACCCGTCAATCCCGTTGTTTGGCTACTCATCCTCATCGGTTTCACCGGAGGAATTCTGATTGCCGCATTCGGCTTGATCAACGAACGCATTAGCCGTGTCGATCATCGTGTTAACAACACGCCGCTCTTTGTCATTGAAGAAATCATAGAGAATTCTTAACATGGTCATGTGAATTCGGATCAATCGGGATCCGGTTCCTGAAGGAGACAATCATGAAACGACGCCGTATCAAACGCGTGATGCTGCTCAACCCTCCCAATATCGTCTGGAAAGGCAAAGATCGGAAACGCGTGGATCTGCCGATCGGCCTGGCGTATCTTTCTTCCGTTCTCCAAATGGAAAAATTCGATGTGATGGGCATCGATACCCTGCTGGATGGCTTTGATGAAGAGCATGAAGCCCAGGACGGCCGCGTGCGTTTCGGCCTATCCGACGAACAGATCAAACAACGGATCCAGGAATTCCGGCCGGATGTGGTGGGGATTTCCAGCATGTTCAGCAAAAGTTTCACGTTGGCGGTTCACATGTGCCGCTTGGCCAAGGAGGTTGATCCCGACATCGTCACGGTCATGGGTGGTAACCATGCTTCGACGTTACCGGAGCAGTCATTACGTCGGTCGGAGGGAATGCTTGATTACGTTGTTATCGGAGAAGGCGAATTCACAACCGGTCTTCTGTTCCGAGCAATCTCAAAAGGGTATGACCTGAATAAAATCCACGGTATCGCATTTCTGGACGATAACGGCAACGCCGTGATTAACCCGCCGCTGGAACCGATTTACAACGTCGACATTTTGCCATGGCCTGACAGGGACATGTTCAATATCCTCGAATACTCCCGCATCGCCAAACCCCATGGCGACGACCTGATGAATACACCGTATACGACGTTTCTGTCCAGCCGGGGCTGCCCGTTCAAATGCAATTTCTGTGCTGCACACAACGTGCACGGCCGTAATTATCGTCCCCGGGATCCCGACGATGTGTTGGACGAGCTGGAGTTTTTGGTGGAGCAGTATGGTGTCCGGGAAATTCACTGGGAGGATGATAATCTGACGTATGACCGGGATCGGGCGATGGCCATTTTCAATGGGATGATCGAGCGCAAGCTGAATCTGTCTTGGTGCACACCGAATGGCATCGCGTTTTACACGTTGGACCGGGAGATGATCGAGCGGATGCGGGAATCGGGCTGCTATGCCGTGTGGGCCGCTGTGGAAACCGGCGACATGGAATCGCTGAAACGAATCGGAAAGCCCACGACAATGCAGGCATTCCGAGATTTCATCCCGATGTTCAAAGAGCAGGGAATTACTGTGAAAGGAACGTTCCTGTATGGTTTCCCGTGGGAAACACGGAAACACATGGAAAACACGTTCCGATTCGCTCAGGAACTCGATCTTGATTACGTGGTTTTTTACATCGCCACGCCGCTGCCGGGAACGGAGTTGTGGGATTTATCCCTGGACAAGTATCCGGAGTTGGCATCGCCAGATTTTGACTGGGAAAAGCTGCAGTTTGGCCTCAGCAACATGGAAGTCAACGGCATCAGCAAGGAAGAGATTCAGCAGATGCGGAAGAAGTATTGGCTGAAGGTGAACTGGAATCTGGACGAGGACCAGGAAGCACCGGATGGGAAGTAGATACCGGGTAGGGAGATTGAGTCCCGGCATCCGCGTCGGCATCATGGCCATCCTTTGCATCATCGGTTGCGGAGATGCTGGCGTTTTTACACATAGCTCCATGAATCGCTTCTTTTTCTTTTACGGGAGTTCTCCGGGAGACGATCCTGTGTCACTGCCCGTTATCACGCAAGAGAAACAGGTGATCGATCTGCAACCGATGACCGTCACCCGCTTCCGGTTTCCCCCGGCTTCCGTGGCCTCCATTGGAGCGATGGCTCAGGAGCTGGAAATTGACTGGAATCACCGCCTTTCGGGTATCCGGTTTCCGTTACGGAGCCTGTCGGGGCCGGGTACGATCAAAGCCGTGCTAATGGGTCGCGGTAACGCTCGAGCCAATTTTGAGAATCCGGAACTGATCCACCTGCCCCATTCAGCCTGGTCAACCGTCATGTTGACTTTCAGCGATTTCACTGATACGCGTTCCCGGCTGGGCCGGGACGTGGATCGATTCCATCCGGGGGATTGGGACACGATCGTATTGTTGTTGATTCCGATCGAGGATACCGGATCCGATCAGGTGTTTGAATGGGGACCGGCGGATGCGGTGTTGCAGAACCATCGATACCGGTTTCATTGAGTACGCCGGTGCCGATTCATCCATTCCGTATCCCGTTCCTCCATTCATGGGACAGAAGGAGAGTATCTGGTGAAAATCAGCGTCGTGATACCGACCAAAAATGAGGAAGCCACGCTTGAACCCATTCTCACGGGTTGTCTCAAGCACGCCGACGAAGTTCTCCTGATCGACGGTCATTCAACCGATCGGACACGGGAAATCGCCGCGCAATACGGCGTCCCGATTCATTTGGATCGCGGGAAAGGGAAAGGCGATGCCATGAAACTGGCCATCTCCTTGTTCACCGGTGACATCCTCGTCTATATCGACGCCGACGGATCCCACGATCCAGACGATATCCCACGCCTCGTCCAACCCATCCGGGATAACACCGCCGATATGGTGATCGGCTCCCGCTTCAAAGGTGGCAGCGATGAACTCGTCGGAACCATCAATCAACTGTTCCGCATCACCGGCTCCAACATCATCACTACATTCATCAACTATCGGTGGAATGTGCACCTGTCCGATACACAAAACGGATTCCGCGCCCTGCGCCGGGAAGCAGCCGAAGCGATCAATCTCCAGGTCGACGGGTTTCCCATCGAAACGGAAATGGATATTCAATTACTGCAACGACGGTTCCGCATCGGAGAAGTCGCGGCACACGAATATGCACGCAAAGGCGGCGAATCCAAAATCCGCCTGGTAAAAATCTGGTATCAATATCCGCTCCTGCTGCTCAAAACCTGGTTTCAACCACGGTTCATCGATTGAGACCCTTTGCATAACCGTTGTTTCAGCAGAGAATAGCGCTCCGTTTCATGGGAATTGGTCACAGCGATTCCGATGGCTTTTTTTGATCCCACGAGAACCACCATCCGCTTGCCACGGGTAACGGCCGTATAAAGAAGCTGACGGCGCAACATCACGAAATGCTGGGTATGTACGGGAATGATGACGGCGGGATACTCGCTGCCCTGGCTTTTGTGAATCGAACAGGCAAACGCGGCCGTGATTTGGTCCATGGCTTCCGGCGGATAGGCGATCTCGCGATTGCCGAACCGGATCCGGATTCTTCCTTCCTCATCAATACCCATAATGCGGCCGACATCGCCGTTATAGACATCTGAATCGTAATTATTCTTTATCTGCATAACTTTATCGCCGATCCGAAATTCGCCGGCACAGGGGACAGGTTGTCCGCCAGGATTCAATTTTTGACGCAATACCGCATTGAGATTCTGGACACCCAGACTCCCGCGATGCATCGGACTCAAGACCTGCACATCATCCACCGGGGATACGCCGAGATGCCGAGCGACCCGTTCGGGTAACCGTTCAATAACGTCCAGCGCGGCATCAGGATCGTCTTTTTCGATAAACACAAAATCCGATGACTCGTGATCCAAAACAGGAACCTGTCCCTTTACAATTCGATGCGCATTAACCACAATCATGCTATTGCCCGCCTGACGGTAAATCCGATTCAGCCGGACAACAGGTATCCGCCCGGATTCGATGATGTCGCCCAAAACCCGTCCGGGACCGACACTGGGGAGCTGGTCGACGTCGCCAACAAGGATGACCCGGGTTCCTCGAGCAATCGCCCGCATCAAGGCGGCGGCCAGTGGTGCGTCCATCATGGAGCTTTCATCGATGACGACCGCTCCGGTTTTAAGAGGCCGGCTCGCATGGCGATTAAACCGTCCCGTCGCCGGAACGAATTCCAGCAGGCGATGCAGCGTTGCGGCTTCCTTTCCTCCCGCTTCCGTCATCCGTTGAGCCGCTCGCCCGGTCGGCGCTGCAAGCCGGACATCGATTCCAGACAGAGCGTTCAATAACAACCGGACAAGCGTCGTTTTCCCGGTACCCGGCCCCCCGGTAATGACGAAAACAGGACTGGTCTGCAACACATCCAGCGCTTCCCGCTGAACAGGGTCCGGCTCCAATCCGGTCAGACCCAGTTGCCGCTGGTAGACAGTATCCATATCCCCCTCCAGCCGCCGCAGCCGGACCCGGCACAACCGCAACAAGGTATCAGCCAGATGTTGCTCCACCCAGTCCAATCCTTTTTCGAAAACCATCGGTTTTTGGTTGTCATCATTCCGCAAAACAATCTCCCCGGCATCCCGCACGATATCAATGGCGGCATTGATAACGGCTCCAGGCTGCTCCAGCAACGTCACGCACCGTCCCACCAGCTCGTTCCGGGGCAGGCCCATATGCCCGTCATCCCGGGCCTGTCCCAATTCGAACCGGATAGCGGCTCTGAGGCGCCGGGGATCGTCACCGCTGATTGCCAGGCGGGCCGCCACATCGTCTGCCGATGAGAACCCCATCCCGTGAATGTCTTCGGCCAACCGGTATGGATTGTCGCGGATCAATTCCTCGGTAGCGAAACCATACTGTTTCAGGATTTTCTGCGCCGTCAACGGACCGAGTTTCAACGTGCTGAGAAACAACGAGGCATCCGCCAGGGCGCGTTTGCGATTCCACTCCGAGACAATCGATTGGAA
>JAFGMN010000117.1 GCA_016927515.1 candidate division CSSED10-310 bacterium
GGCCGAAGCTTTTCCATGCGGACGATCCGATCACCCTCCCGAAACCCCGCGTCATCAGCTGCGGAACCCTTCAATACCATGGAGACGAAGACCTGTCCCTCCGCATTCTCTGTCAGGAACATTCCGGCACGATTCATGCGCCGCGCTATCCCGACACGCTCCGTTGGTTCCATTATCAACCGGCTGCGCGGATAATCGAACCATATAATGAACCGGGACAAGACTTCCGTTCCGGCTGTCCCCATGGCCTCCGCCGTGCTCAAGATGCCACCGGCGTCGTCGCCGTCACCTCCCGCCATGATCGTCGACATCGGTTCCCGAATATCAATGCCCCCCATCGTCAGCGTCTTCACATGAACCAGACGGATCGCATGCTTTCCGCCGGCACCATACATCTCCAGCTCCACGTTCCCCTGATACCGGTCCAGCACCCCCATCTTTTTCAGATACCCGGCATGCAGGTGCAAACCACCGGCCGCACCGGTATCGATGCGGATTTTTCCCTTCACTTCGCCGTCGAGTGTGCCCTCGACATAGATCAGATTGTTGATGATTTCTCCGGTTACCGGGATGCCTGGACCGTCATACGTGAAATGATCCGGATCGGTCAGCATCAGCGTTTGTTCCGCATAATCCAGCCGCATCACCGCACGGGCGAACACGTCGTATCCGACAATGCCTTTGAATGATTCATCCATCCCCAGCATGCGCACGATTTCCGTCATGTCCATGCAG
Organism: candidate division CSSED10-310 bacterium; assembly: GCA_016927515.1. GTDB lineage: Bacteria > CSSED10-310 > CSSED10-310 > CSSED10-310 > CSSED10-310 > JAFGMN01. The sequence goes on from JAFGMN010000117.1 coordinate 736, forward strand.
AACATGTCAATCGTATCGATCCGCAATCCGCCGACAGCCAGCTCCCGGACCGTTACCTTGTCGATGGCTTCGGCTCCGCCGATTCCCATGACATGCATTCCTTCGACGCGTTCGAGGTTCAGCTGATCCGCGAGGGAACGATCGATGATCGTCGCGGCCGCACCGGAATCGAGAATGAAACGGAACGGCCCCTCGCCATTGATGCCGACATCGATCAGAGTATGGTCGCCATGAATCATCATGGGTACCGTCACGGTATGTTCCGGCGGAAAAACGGCATCTTTTTCAATGGTTTCCGGCGGAGAAAAAACTGATACCGCCAGGGGTTCATTGAACGTCGCCGATTCCAGTGTCAGCGTTGTCGGTGGCATACCCGGCACCTGGGCATACTGGATGATCGTGCCCGCCATGGGGATTCCGTCGATCAACCGGTAATCGTCATACACCATCATCACCGTGATTCCGTCTTCCTCGCCTGTCTCGCGCATGATCAGCAGCGTATCCGGATGCAGGTATTTTTTCCGCGGGAGATTGTATCCCGGTGCATCGATTTCCAACACGCGGTAAGCCGTACCATCGATGGTTTCAGAACCCGTATCCGTGACGCGGATCTCGTCATTGGGAAACAGATACTGAAAATCGGGCAAAACCGGCGCGGGCGCTGTTAGTCTGCGATCGTCGTCGCGGGTCGTGACCTGGCCGTTCTGATCCAGTTTCCACCGGGTGATCCCATTGGATCCCTCGGTGTATCCGATCACGTTAGTTTCAATCTTCGTCCATGTCTTGTCAGGAGCATGGCTCACGCTCTCAATGGTTCCTTCCAGAACCAGCATCGACAGATGTATCCGGGCATGCAGCGATTGGATGGCAGCGATCCGGTCGGCTCCGCCCATGGCGTCCCGGTGACGCAGCAGCAGTTCCGGGAGTTCCGGCGCAGATGGGGTTGACGCGGCGGATGCGGCGGATGCGGCGGATGCGGCGGATGCAGTGGGAGACGCTGACGTGAGAATTGCGCTGAAAAAACCACTCGTCAAGGCGGTGGCGATTAGCAGGGAGAAAACACGTGTCCTCATGAAATGCTCCTTTCACAACAGGTGATGGTCGCGGTACCAAGTGATGGTCTGGTGAATTCCGTTTTCGAAACGGATGGTGGGTATCCAGCCGAGTTCTTCCCGGGCGCGCCGGATTGAATAAGCCCGATGGTTGACAAAAAAGTCGGCTTTTCGGTGATCCACCGGCGGGTCACCGCCCCACAGGCTGAACAGCCGACCGACGAGACGGGCGGGTTCACGGACAAGCCAAACCGGCGGATGCAGTTTGCGCAGCGTGACGCCGCTGGCACGGGCAACCTGCTCGCAGAGTTCACGCACCGTGATGATTTCGGGCCCGCACAGATGATACACACGACCTTCGATACCGATCATTCCCGCGGCCCGGATGATCCCGGCAACCAGATCGTCGATGTGGACGGGATGCTGACGGTTGGCGCCGGATCCGATCATCATGAACCGCCGCCGGGCGATCATTCGGAACAACTTCAGCGTCCGTGTGTCCCCGGGACCGTAAACCCAGCCGGGCCGAACGATGACGGCCGGAAACCCATCTTCCGACGCGGCGGCTAACGCGATTTCCTCTCCCTCCAGTTTCGTGATTTCATACACGTCTTCGGGCCGCGGAGGCGTGCTTTCATCGGCCCGTTCGCCCAGTGGAACCGGACCGAGGACACCGACGGAAGATAGAATGACACACCGTTCCACCGTGGATTCCGGTTTCCGGCACGCGGCGATGATATGCGCGACGCCCTCGGCGTTGACGCGGCGATAGACCGCGGGATCCAAGCCGGCCGGCCCCAGAACGGCAGCGGCATGAATGACCGTCCGGATACCTTCCAATGCCGGCGTTACCGTGTCCGGCGCCGTGATGTCGCCCTCGACAACCGCAACGGACGCCGGCCATGGATCGGATACCGTCTCCATCCGGGATCGATCCCGCACCAGGCCGCGGACCGGAATACCCCGGCCTGCCAGCTCCCGGATCACGTGCGACCCAATAAACCCCGTGGCACCCGTCACCAGGCATGGGCCCAGTGCTCGCTCCGCCGTCATCATCGCTGGGCTCTTTTTCGGCGTAACGCATAGTAGACACCGCCGAAGATGGCCAGTACGATCTGCACCAGCCATGCCAGTTCGGAAAACGCGACGGCCGTATGGTTACCGATGCCAAGAAATCCGAATGCCGTCACATCGAAAAACTCCCGCAACCCGATTCCATTGATAAAAAACGGAAGCATCAGTGTGATGGTACGGATGGGGATGATGACGAGAAAGAACGCGAGAGGGATTCCCAACCCGAGGGCTTTTGCCAGGAACCAGTAGTGAACAATGTAGTTTATCTGCAAAAGCGCACCCCATCCAAGCGCTGCGGCCAATGCGGCGGGGGTTTTCCCATACAGCCGGAACGCGTCGAAGATGGCGTGAATTTTTATGGTCAATTTTACGGGTACCCGGCACCGGTTCATCATGCCGGTCACCAGCGTTTCCAGGCGCGGATGTAGCAGCAGCGGAACCGTGGCGAGGCCCAGGAAAAAGACCAGGATGCCGATATGAACTCCCGGGATACGATCCATATAGTCAAAACCGATATCGATCCGTAGCAGCAGCACGATGGCCGCCATGAACAGCATGGTCAGCATGCCTGAAATCCGTTCCACGAGAACCACTGCGATAGGCTGAACGGCGGAACCGTGGTCGCGCGAAGTATCGTAAATTCGAACCAGATCGCCTCCCACGCGGGTAGGCAGAAACATGTTGAAAAAATGTCCAACGAGGTAATAACTAAACAGGCGGCCCAGTGACTGACGGATATCCTGAGCCCGTAACAGGACTTGCCATCGCAGCGAAGAAATCAACAGGCCGGTCAGGTGGAGCGATGCAGCGGCGGCCAGCCAGCCGACATGCACGCCAGCGAATTCCACCAACACTTTGTCACATTCAACCCGGGTGGCCAGCAGCCAGGCGATCAGGCCGGCACTGAAGACGATTTTTACCACCATGACCGCCGGGTTCCGGCTGCGTTGCCGGTCGAATCGCGGGGTCTGCATTTTGTGGCCTATTAGCCGCGTGTTCGTGGTTTCGTTTGCCATGGTGCGTTACTTTGCTTCCTCGTGTTCTCTTCGGTCGCGGATGGCACGGGCTGGTGTGCCGGCGGCCAGTTTGTAGTCATCGATGCTGCGGTTGACCAGCGAACCCGCACCGATGACGACACCCCGACCGATCCGGCAGCCGTCCAGGATCTTGACGCCGGCACCCAGCCAGATATCGTCTTCCATCACGATCCCCTCCACGTGGGAGGGTTGCTGGATGATGGGAATATCGGTGCGATCGAAACGATGGTTGCCGCCGCCGATGATATAACAGTAAGCGGCCCACAGGTTGTGACGGCCGATGACCACCGATTTTTCCGAATGGATCATGCAGTTCAGGCTGATGTTGGAACCGTCACCGATGGTGATGTCTCCGCCTTTGCACGAGATCACCGTGTTTCGGGCGATGACCACATCGTCACCGATGGCGATCCCGGTGTTGGCGTCACCTTTGGCGTCGAGGACCACGGCGTCGTCGAGAATACACCGCGATCCGATCCGGATTTTATGCGGATGCCGCAACGTCATGTTACGGCCAAACACCGAACCGCGGCCCACCGATCCGAGGATGCTGGGGTACAGGAGTTTACGCAGGAAAAAACCCAGCGCACCGGGCATGCCGTTGCACAGCAGCATCACACATTCATACCATATCAACGTCCAGATACAGGTGTGGCCCATAACCATCATTTGGTATTTTTTCAGAGCGGAAATGCGTATATCGGTCAATGTTGATTGCAATTCGGTTTTCGCTTCTTCGTGTGTCATCGGCTCGTCTCCGTCCATCCCCATCGCCGGGCCGGCCGGTTCCGGCGGTCAGGGCGAGGATATTGGGGTAAAATTCGATTCCAGCAGCAGCCGGAGCTTTTCCCGGTAAGCCGTGTAGCTGTAGCAGTCGTTTTCGCGTCGGGCGGCGGCGGCGGCCAGCGACTGCCGCAGGGCCGGGTCGCGGTAAAGCCGGAGAAGGCCGTCGGCGAGCCCTTGAATCGTTGGTTCGGTCAGCAGAGCGATATCGGAATCCAACACCTGCGTATGGGTCAGCAGATTCGTGGCGAGAATCGGCACTCCGGCTGTCAGGTAACTGTATAGTTTCAGCGGTGTATTGGTTCCGATCCGGCGCGGGGAGGTCAGCACGTCGCATACGGCCATGATTTCCCGCATGCGTTCCGGCGGTAAAGCACCCGGCAGCACGATGCGGTCGCCAATCCCCATCGCAGCCGCCTCGTTCCGGAATGCGTCCACTTGGTCCTGTGTGCCGCCCGCGAAGAAGAGGATGCCGTCGGGTATGGCGTCCATGACCGATGCAAAGGCCCGGGCCATCATATCGAGTCCCTGGTTGATTTCGAACGTGCCGGTGTATCCGATGACGAAGCGGTTTTCGAGACCGAATGCGCGGCGTGCGGCGGCGATGTGTTGCGGATCTGGGAGGGGACCCTGGAGTTGGGCAAGGTTTTCGATGACGGTGACCGGCGCATGCGGCACGGCGGCAACGGCGATTTCCCGTAGATGGGGGCAGATGGCGATCACGGCGCGGCTGTGGGTCAGGATGAATTTTTCAGCCCATCGCATCAGCGCCAAGACCGGGGTGGCGGTGGATGTATCGTAATTCTCGAACTGCTGAGGCAGGCTGGAGTGCATATCGTAGAGATGCGGCACGCGGAAAAGCGGGCCCAGAAGGGCCCCCATCATGCCGGCTTCTTCGTGGGTATGAATGATGTCATACCGAGTGCGGCGCAGTGCCATGAACGCTTTGCAGAACAGAAGAAAGTCCAGGGGAATTTTCTGCCACGAGAACCCAATCCGGATATCGTGGATACCGGGAACGGAGCGGATGCGATGAATGGTGACGCCGGGAAACGAGAAATCATCGCCGAATGGGTATGTGAGCAAGTCCACTGTGTGGCCCAGGTCGGATAGACCCCGGCACCGGTCGCGGACACTGAATGGTGTGCCGCGAATACGAAAAACGGGTTCCGGAGCGATCATCAGGATGCGCATGACGCGAGATCCTTTCGTTGGGCACACACCGTGACCGGTGCGCCCATCACGCGGCGCAGACCGATCCGATCCAGGACGGATTCGATTTTCCGGGTAAATGCAATGGAATTCATGCTCCGGTGCAGCCCGAACGGAAGAACGACATGGCGGTCAACGGATGCGATGACAAATCCGTTGGCGGCGAGTTCTTTGCCGATATCATCGATCCGGAAGACGCGGTAGGGTTGATGATGGGGATTGAACGGTCGGATCATGGGATGGATCATGGGAGCCAGGCCGGCAAACCCGGATCGGGGAGGAAAATCGACGATGACGTGGGTTTTGGCCACGCGACATAACTCTGCAATTACCCGGTGCCAGTCGACGACATGCATGATCATGCGCAGCGAGACGGCGGCTTCGAAAGCGGTGTCCGGAAACGGCAGAGCGTGGGCGTCGATGCGGCTGGCGGTGACGGGCAATCCCTGCAGCCAGGCTTTTTCACGCAGAATCGCCAGCATTTTATCCGAGGCATCAGCAGCGGTCACCCGTGCGCCATGCCGGGCCATAGGCAGGCTCAGGCGGCCGGTTCCTGCGCCGAGATCGAGAATCCGCATCCCGGTGACATCACCGAGATGGTCCAGGATGAACCGTTCCTGATGTTGTTGAAAGAAGCGGCCCACTGTGCCGTTGAAACGGGCGGAGTCGAAACCGCGTGTGGCGGCATCCGTCTCATACACGGTGTAGCTATAATGGCCGGCGTCCCGACGGTATCGTTCGTGTTCGTTGCTCACGCCGCCCCGTCTCGATTCCTGTTCCGGGGTTTGCGTTTCCGCCGCTTCCGCCCTTTGGGGTTCATTCGGAGAATCCGAAGCATGGCATCTTTTTCCTCCGCATCCATATCCGCGCTGAGGATCCGCGATTTCCACGTATTGCGCTGATCCAACCAGAGGTCATCGTTCAACGGCAGTGTGATAGATGCGAGTGCCAGTGTTTCCGGGAAGAAATTCCGTTTCAACAGGGCCTGGGGACGGAAACGCTTATGTTTCTTCGGTTGAAATCCGCGCTGGCCGATACAGAGCTGGGTGATACGGTCAAAATAACGCCGGGGCAGATGGAATCGTTTCGCGAAGGGCTCGATGACGGATTCCACACGTTGCCGGAGATCTTCTCCTGATTTCAGATTTTCCGTCGCTTCAAGAATTTGATGATGGAACAATGCCGCGAGCATGACCGACGGTGTCCGCGGGAAACTCTGCCGGGGAGCCATATCCAGGAAGTGCAGGATTTTTCCTGCAGCGGCGGCTTTTTCAGGGTTGTCCCATTGGGGTAGGATCTCAGGCAGGATGGTTTCCATGAGCCCTGTTGAATGAAGCATCCGGATCGATGCTTCAGCAGCGTTGTGGCGCAGCAACTGGAGTAATTCTTCGAGGTTACGGGCGGGGGCGCACCGCAGAATCTGGTGGCGGTATGCCTGGATCGCGTTCAACACGTCAGGGCAGATCGCGAAATCGATCCGGGCGGCGATGCGGACCGCGCGAATCATTCGAACCGGATCCTCCTGGAACCGGATGCAGGGATCGCCGATGCTGCGCAGGATCCGGGCTTCGAGATCATGAAGGCCACCGACATAATCGATGACGGAAAAATCAGCGATATTATAAAACAGTGCATTGACGGTAAAATCGCGGCGGCAGGCATCTTCTTCCGGTGTTCCGAATGCGTTTTCCCGCGTCATCAGCAGATCGTCGCTGGGATCGGCTTCCTCGTCGATGTCGGTATTCATGTCCTGCGGATACTGCCTGAATGTCGATGTTTCAATGACCTTGTCGCTGAAACGAATGTGCACGAGCCGGAACCGGCGCCCGATCAGAAACGCGTTTCGAAACAGGCTTCTGATGGCTTGCGGCCGCGCATCGGTCACGACATCGAAATCCTTGGGACGCCGGTTCAGCAGCAAATCCCGGACACTCCCACCAACCAAATAGGCCAGGTAACCATGGTTGAGCAACCGGTATAAAACCTTCAGAGCATCCCGATCGATGTTCTGCCGCGAAATTATATGCATATTTCTTGGTACGATCACTGGATCCATGCTCTGGTTATCACTCCTGGCCGCCGTCGTTTTCCAACCGGATCACCCGGCTGCTTTCCGATAAAATGATGCGATCGCCGCGTCGGGTCGCTCCCTCGATCCGAATCCGGTCGTACCGGGCCAAATCCGGAAACACATCATTGTAGCGTGACAGCCGTTTATTTTCCAGCATGCATATCATCAACTGTCCACCGGTTGAAAACCGGCCGCAAACGGTGATTTCCTGCTTGCCTTTATAGGATCGCAGCTCCGAAACGATGCGAAGCGGGCCGAGATGAAGGGAAAGATCCGTCGGGCCGACAACAGGCGTAGAATCCATGGGTTTTGGTTTGATAAGGACCAGCGGAGAGAAATTCAGAAGGTCTTTTTCCATCCCGGTGTATCGATCGATCGTGCGGACCGGTGGGGGTGCTGTCCAGGTCAGCCGGTGATGGCACCAATCCCGGGGACATTCAAGAGCGGGGCACGGGTAATCTCCAGGGCACGGATACCGGACGGCCCAGCCGCGGGTACACAGCACATTGCGCAGGTGCAGGGCGCGGCGGGCAGACGCTTTTCGGGCGGGTTCCATCACGACCAGATAGGAACCGGGTACGGCAATGCCGTCTAGGATATCGGGCAGCCGGTTTTGCAGGGAGGTGTCGAACTCGGCAAGGGCATTGGATACAAGAATCAAATCGGGGGAACCTGTCGATTGCGACGATGGCATGAACGAACGGTCTGTCAGTGGAGAAGGAAGGGACGGAAACGATCGCGAAAACGAATCGGTGCCGGGGCGGTCGAGCAATGAACGGAATCGGCGGATGAGGTTGCCGGCGGTACGAAGAAACGCGGCGCTATGATCGATGGCGGCGATATCCAGCGAAGAATGAATTCCGCAGCGGTATCCGGCGATCAGCGCGGCGATGGCGGCGGTACCGGGTCCTGTACCAATGTCGAGAACCCGGGAGATGGTCTGCAGATCGATTCCGGAATCTTCGAAAATAGCGATAAGTTTCGGGGTATTGACGAGAAGGTAATACCGGATATACGCAGCAAGGAATGCAGGATTTTCACCATATGGTATCATAGACATGCTAGTATCGGCAGTTCCGGTTGTCCGGTCCAGGAACTGGTCGCTGAGTGTTTTCACGGCCGCTGCCACCGTTTCGGTATCTCCTGTTCCCGGGCAGGAATCCGTGACAACTTCGACCCATGCGGAGGGCCAGTCGAACCGGGCGGAACGGATTCGGGACGAACGTTTCATCCGGCGTATTCTGAAGGCTTTTCACACTGTCTGCAAGCGCAATGAACCGGGCCGGGTGATGGGGCGGAGCCCGTTGTAACCTCGGACCACCGGAGAGCCTCCAACCCGTGGTGAGCGGTTGGTGTGGCACGCGACAGATCGGGGCGGCAGGCTGCCCGGGAGGTTGACGAATGATGAGTCAGAAGGCACCATGCAAAAAGAATCGGGGATCCCTGCCGATTCAACCCGTCTCCGGGATGCTGGATCGGATGTGTGTGCGTGCGGACGGCTGGTTCCGGATTCCGGTGATCGCGGGAATCATGATCGCGGTGATTTTGATGTCGGGGTTTGAAGGAGTGAAGGCGGTGAAATTCAACACGTTGAATCCGGAAGAGAAGCGGGTGATTTTGCAGAAAGGGACCGAACGGCCGTTTGCCGGTGAATACTGGAACACGACAGCGGCCGGAACCTATATTTGCCGGCAGTGCAACACGCCGTTGTATCGCAGTGCAGACAAGTTCGAATCGCATTGCGGCTGGCCCAGCTTCGATGACGAGTTGCCGGGTGCTGTTCGGCGGCAGCCCGATGCCGATGGCCGGCGCACGGAGATTCTCTGTGCGGCGTGTGATGCGCATCTCGGTCATGTGTTCAAAGGGGAACGAATGACGGCCAAGGACACGCGTCATTGTGTGAACTCGGTCAGCATGCGGTTCATTCCGGAGGGCGATCCGTTACCGGCTCCGGTGATTGGTCGAGCGGTGTTTGCCGGTGGTTGTTTCTGGGGTGTCGAGTACTTCATGCAGCAAACGCCGGGCGTTATCCGAGTTGTTTCCGGATATACCGGCGGACGGACGGAAAAGCCCAGCTACCGGGAGGTATGTTCCGGTTCCACGGGGCACGCGGAAGCCGTTGAGATCATCTATGATCCGGCGGTGACGGATTATGAGACACTGGCCCGGTTATTCTTCGAAATACATGATCCAACACAGGTTGATCGGCAGGGCCCGGATATCGGAGAGCAGTACCGGTCGGAGATCTTCTTTCTCACCGAAGCGCAGAAGCAGACGGCGGAAAAACTGATCGCCTTGTTGAAAGCGGAAGGGATCGATGCGGTCACACGGGTCACCGAGGCGCGAGCGTTCTGGCCGGCGGAGACGTATCACCAGGATTACTACGTGACGAAGGGATCGAAACCGTATTGTCATGGATACGTGAAGCGATTCACGGACCGGTGAGATACGGCTGCCCCTGGCTGGCTTGGGGTTCAATCCTGTGTCCCGTCCTGTGTTCGGTGCCTGACACTCGAACTGTCAGGAACGCGGGATCAACGTGATTTCCGCATTCCCATGGCTCCGGCCAGGAGTCCGAAAACAAACAGCATCACACCCAGTCCCGCCGCTCCGGTTGATGGAATCGGCGCCGGTGTCGTTGTGGCATCCGGTGTCAGGGTGGCCGACGGCGTTGGAGAAGGTGAAGGGACGGGAGTTTCCGTGGGTATCGGGGTAGCGGAACAGGCAACTTCGATATCGAGATGCAGGTTACTCATCGCCACTTCATAACTGGTCGACCCATCCCATGTCATACAGAGGCAGAAACACGGATCGCCGTTGTCGATGGCCGCCTGCAGATCAATGACCGCCGTGTCCGTGACCACTGTCGCAATCGGGAGACTCATTCCGGTTCCACCTGACACGGTCCCGGTGCCATAGGCAACGCCATCGGGACACGTCGAACACGGATCGAAAGACGTGCCGCACACGGGCTGGCAACTGCCGGCATCCAGGGATTTCACAATCACCGGACCACTGCCCTGAGCCCAGGCATACCCGCCCGGATTACCGATACCGTCATAGGTCAAATACATCTCCGATGCAATACACCCCGACAGAGAGGATATGTCAAAACAGACTTTCGCACCCTCATACGAAAAAAACATTCCCATGCCAAACCAATCAAAGAAACCGATATATGCCATGGGTGCATGATTGTAACACACGGAATCCATTCCATCCTCACAACCGGCCATGCCGGATATGCCGATTGTCTGTATCACCGCACCGGCCGGCATCCCCCCCAGTAGAACCATAAGTCCCCACAGGTAAACTCTTTTCATCGCAATCTCCCTTTTTTGCATGAACCCCCTTTTCCTGTATCAATAGTAAACGAAAATTCCGGGTTTATGCAAAAAAATCATCAATTCTGGAGCGGTCCGCTTGGCGATGTATTTAAGATGTTTATTTTACCCAATGCAACCAGTCAACCAGCAGAAACTGGATTCGGCCGATCAGCAACGATACCCGCGCCATGACCGTATATCCGAAACTGGCTCCGAAACCCACCATGATGACCCAGATGCCGAATGTGGCCGTTTTTCCCACAACCCCTTTATGTTCCATACTGAAAAAGAAGTATATCAGCGCCGCCACAACCATCAGCACAATGAGCAGGTTGTTGATGCTCTGGGCTTCCAGCGGATACAGGCTCACCGGAAGCATCGTCGCTTCCACCTGTCTCAGCACAAATGTCTGCAGGGACAACGGAATCGCAATCCCCGAACCAATCCCGATATACAGGCACAACGGGTATCGGCTGATCCATGCAAACTTGCTGCTGAAGTGAAAATACATCAACAACCCCAGGATTCCGGGAATGATATACCACCATTTATCGATGACCAGAACACCGTCCCGGTGCGTGATGATCTGATCCCAGAACTTGGGTTTCAGGCTGGTCCAGAACAGCAGGACCGTGAAATATCCGGCTGCCACGCCGACAACGATGGATTCGGCGATCTTGTAAAGCGGGTTATCCTTGTAAAGGAAGGAAAAGATCGCGATGGTGAAAAAGGCGCCGATGGTTTGCCAGATGGTCAGTTCGATCGGAGACATGTCAGCGTCCTCCCTGCCGCTTCTTCACAAAAAACGCGGCATTTCCAACAAGAGTCAGCAGGATGATCAGGATATGGACGAAATTTTGGACATTCATTCCCTGAATGGCCCGGGCGATGATACCCAATCGCCTATATTCATCCCGCAGCAGCGTTTCATACTCCGCCGCCCCCTTCAATCCGCCGATTAAACCGAATATCTGCCCGGATTGCAGCGTGGCGTAGTACTGTGGTCCGGATACCGCCGTCACGGCGATGGCCAGCGGCACTTTATATCGTTCGTGGGCATTGGTCAGCCACGCATGGGTCACGTTACCGCCACCGATCTGGATCACACAGGCCAGATCTGAATAATTGTGTATGTTTTTCATCATCGGAATTTCGTCTAACGGTGTATCGTAAAAATCTGCTGGATAACTGATCCGGAAATTCTGGCCGATGGATAGAATGATAATACCGAAATACGGTTTGTATCCGAGGTAGACGTAGTCTTCGCCGCGGATTTTGTTGTATTCGGCGGAGATGGATGTCGACAACATCTCCGCCATCGCCGCGCCGTCCTGACTCAGTGTCATGATGATCACCCGCAGGTTGTTCTTAAACATGTGTCGCAGCAATGCTTCGGCCTGCGGACCGTTTTCCGCCTGGGTCTGGGGATCGTAATCGGCGGCCAGAAGGATCGGGGTGCCTGGTTTGAGTTTATCGATAAAAGAGTATACCGACATCACTTCCGGCGTGACTTCCACATCGAGTTCTACTTTGAACATGAATGGTATCACGGCTGCCAGCATCACGAACAGGTAGATGAACCGACGGTCGATGGTCAGCAGGCGGTCGGCCAGCGGCAGGTGTGTGGATTCCGGTGTATTCATCATTCCATCCCCATGTATGAGCGCTCGATACCGAGCACGATTTTCATCGCCGTGGACGCTGCTCCCAGACCGAGCCCGATCATGATGGCGCGCTGGGCAGCCATATTGGGAACCGTCATAATCCAGGCGGCCAGATCCGGCAGGAACGGGGAAATCGCTTCTCCGATCGGTATCCGGCCGAGCATCACGATGATCGCGCCAGCTAGCACGATGGTTGCCAGGATGTTCCGTGCCCGGAATGCCCGGTACGCGGCGCTGGCGATGTAAAACGCCAGCAGGCTGAACATGGTGGCCTGAATCGGAATGTAAATAAACTCGAAAATCTTCATGAAAAACGTGCCGCTTTCCAGGCATTCTTGGGTATATCCCAGCCCCAGCATCGCGAACAGGCTGATCAGGCTGATCACCGCATACCCCCAGCCTCTGGAGCGGCGCTGGATTTTCAGAACCTGGATACGGATCATGGAATAGATACCGAGGGGCATCGCGAATATCCCGATGATGACCAGCCAGTCCAGTGCGTTGTTGTACATCGCTTCGCTCCACGGATGCGGAATGAAATACTGGATGGTCATCAGGATTCCTGTGATAGATACAATCAACATGGGAATGCGACGTTTCATGACGGACCTCTAAACGTTGACCGAGACGATTTCCTGTAACCAGGAAATGTCGAACGATATGAGTATGGTTCCGATGATAATCAGGAGCATGATAATGGCTTTGGCCAGGTCCTGGGCTTTGAGAGCGCCGAGCAACAGCGGGTCTCGGCCGAGATAGGCGGAAGCGGCATAGAGTTCTTCGCCGATGAGCGTGTAATCGCAGGTGGTGACAAAGAACGGCAGTTGAGCGACTTCGTCGGTGCCGGCGACCTGAATTGAACCGGCGATATTTCCGGTTTCCGATAGAAGCAGGGATTCGGCGTAGAATTTGCCGAAGTAGCAGTTCGTTGCCGTGCGTTCTCGCAGCATGATGCCGTTGACGGCGGCGACATACGCGAACTGCATCGACGTGACGAAATAGACCATATCCTCGTTATATGCATCGGGATGACCGGCTTCGATGTATGCGTTTTTCACTGTTTCCTGGGCGATGGTCATCACGATGGGTTCGTTGCAGGGCACGATGAGTGTTGTTCGATATTCAGCGGTCCGTCGAGCCACCCGGGCGAGAATCGTGTAGGAGGCGATGGTAGCGATCTCGTCGGGTGCTCCGAGCCCCAGCACATACAGAATTGGCCGGCCCATTTCAGTCGCTCGACCGATGGCGTTGACGATTTCGTTCATTCCGGCAATTGGCCGGACATAGGTGACCCACCCGCGTCGCGCCAGTTCGATGAACAGGGCAACCAGGACGAAAAACAGGACGGTTCCGACCATAATCGGCGTTTTTCCGGTATGAAACCACTGGGGCCGGGCGGTAATCGGTCCGGTAACGGGGGACAGCCGTTCACCGGCATCGACGGTGGATATACCCAGTTTATAATAGTACGGCATGCCGGACTGCAGTCCGGGCGCTTCTTCCGAATCAATCGGATTCTCCTCCGGATCGGTTGGTTCACCTGATTCATCCGTTACCGCACCGGGTACCGGCATCGCATTCCCCGTATCGACAAACTCGGTGCTCTCCATGTTCGCGAGGCCGATCACCGCAAACGGTCCCTCGGGTGCCGGTGCTCGGTAGATCGTGA
>JAFGMN010000118.1 GCA_016927515.1 candidate division CSSED10-310 bacterium
ACCGCCGAATCCGAATGCGCTGACGGCGGCGCGTCGCGGGTGCCCGGGTCGTGACACCCAGGGTCGTTTGTTCATGTTCAGGTAAAACGGTGTTGAGTTGTTTGCTAAGGCGTCGAGTGGCCGGTCGACTTTGATAGTTGGTGGCAGAACACGATGATGCAGGGCCAGAGCGGCTTTGATCAGGCCGGCGATGCCGGCGGCTGCTTTCGCATGTCCGATCTGGGATTTGACCGAGCCCAGGGCGCACCATCGGCCGTTTTGCCGAGCTTCTCGAAAGACCTGGGTCAATGCATCGAGTTCGATGGCATCGCCGACGGGCGTGCCGGTGCCATGGGCTTCAACGAGATCGACGGTATCCGGAGAGAACCCCGCCAATTCGTAAGCTCGGTGGAGTGCGCGTTTCTGTCCAGTGGCAGACGGCGCATAAATTGCGTTCCCCTTGCCGTCGCTGGACGTGCCGACGCTTCGGATGACGGCATACACCCTGTCGCCGGCCGCCCGGGCATCGGTCAGTCGTTTCAGGATGACCACACCAACCCCTTCGCCGATGGCCGTTCCGTCACCGCTCCGGTCGAACGGACGGGCATGCCCCTGGGCTGACAGAGCGTGTGTTTTACTGAAACACATGTACATAAAGATATCGTTGAAGGTATCGACGCCGCCGGACACAACGAGGTCCGACCGGCCTTCCTGCAATTCCAGGCATGCGAGATGAACGGCGCCGAGGGATCCGGCGCAGGCGGCATCGACGACGCAGTTCGTGCCGCCGAAATCGAATCGATTGGCGATTCGGCCTGCGACGACGTTTCCGAGGAGTCCCGGAAATGCATTTTCTTGCCAATCCACCATCTGATGCGTGATGCGCCGGACGATTTCATCGGCATCCGGCGTCGGTAGACCGACGTCCTGCAGCGTTTGACGAATCAGGGGATGGTACAGGCGCGCGCCCAGAGGAATCACCAGTTCTTGAGCGCCGGTCACGCCCAGGATCACGCTGACCCGTTCCCGGACGGCTGCGGGAATGCCGGCAGCCAATCCGGCGTCGTGCAGGGCATCCCGGGTCGCGAGCAAGGTCAGCAATTGCGACGTATCGGTGGCTTCGAGCGCGTTGGGTGCAATCCCGAATTCCATCGGATTGAACGGCACCGGATCCAGGAACCCGCCGGTCCGAGAATGGGTATGATCCGTGGTTGTGGGATCCGGATCATAGTAATCGTCGAGCTTCCAGCGATGCTCCGGGACCTCGATCAAGCAATCGGTGCCGTTGCGAATATTCGCCCAATAGGCACCGGTTCCCGAGGCTTTCGGAAACAAACAATTGATGCCGATAATGGCAATGGGTTCCGGGTGGGTGGGCCTGGTTCTGTTCACGGTGATATCCTTTCCCTGCCGGTCATCCGGCGAATGGTATCCATGGATTGCGGTTCCACTTCGAACATGTGCTGGGGTACCGGAACGCCTTGATTCCGGAGCTGCGTTGCGCGGTTGCTGACCGCTGCTCCCCAGAGTATGTTCATCAGCATCGGTTTGATTCGCCGCTGACACGGTGCCGCCAGCTGACTCCCTTGCACCCACAAGTTGAAAGCGCTCATCGCCGGTCCGCACCAGACCTGGTAATCCTGTTTCCGATCCGGATCGCCGGAATTCGCCCACCGGGACGAGCGCCCCAGATACCAGCGGAATGCCAACGCCATGCGGTGATGCGGATCACGCTCTGCTCGTTGCACCTGATCCGGTTCCCGAGCCATCCAGAATCGCCGTGTCTCTTCCCAGATTGCATCGAGAGATGATCGGAAAATCGTCCGCTCCAGCATGGTTCGCACTGATGCCGGTATGGATTCGATGGCATCGTATTCCCGGTAAACGTCGTATAATTTTCGAGCCCGCATGGGAAACAACGTGCCGCGTTTCAGTACCTGAACAGTGACACCCATTTCGAACATATCCGCTGCGGGAGCCATGGCGATCTCCGCCTGCCGGACCTCGGCCAGCATTTCACGGACTGCGTCGGAGGTGCCGCTTTCAATCGCTGACTGGGCAATGGATCCCACCAGAAGCCAGGCGGCACCCATGGCAAATGCCGCCGCTGCCCCTGACGGCGTCCCGATCCCTCCCGCCGCACCCACACGAAGCGGATCCGTAAACGGGAATCTCTCCCGCTGCCGTCGGCTGAGAGAAACAAACGATGGAAACAGCGTGACCAACGGGCGATTGTCGGTATGTCCTCCTGAATCCGCTTCGGCCGTCACATCCGAAGCCAACGGAATTCCCCGGCATAAAACAGCCTGATCCTGCGTGATGAAACCCTCCGCCACAAGCGCGTGGACAAGCGCTTCCGGCGGCGGAGAAAAAAACTTCTCCGCTACTTCAACCCGGGATGCCTTGGCCAAAATCCGATGCGGCGCTACCGTACGGCCGGTTTCATCGACATGAATACCATGCACCCGGTACCGAACCAGGGCTCGGGTCACCAGCATGTAAGCCGACGCTTCGATCCGGTCGACATGATGGTGCAAAAACAAATCCACGAGCCGTTCCTCACTAGCAGGTTCCTGGGGACTGTGAATCAGATTCACACCCCATGGCTTCGATCCACACCGTTTTTTCAATGTCACGATTGCCTGCTCGACGGTATCCAGGGCTTGCCCTGCGGAGCCGTAAAACCCCATCATTCCGGCTTCCGCCAGCGCGGTGACCAGATCCACCGAACTGATCCCGTTCGCCATGGATCCACCGATTATCGGGTATCCGAGATTCCAATCCGTGCAGAACGTATCATCGCCCTGAGCTTCAGGCGAAAGGGGATATGCCACAGCATAAACAGGCCATACCGCGTCATGACCCGGTTCAAAAACACGCCGACCATTTCCTGTCGCCAGGTGGTGTCCGTCCGGTGTCTGAACGATAATCACCGGCTGATTCGTCTGGTACAACAACGATTTTAATCGGGTCGGCGTCACCGGTTCGACCGGATCGATCGGTTGATACCAACCCTGTTCATGATGAAGTGATTGATCGGTTCGCGTCATAATATCCCATCCCATCCGGCTCGAAACGTTCCGATATATACCAGAAACGGGTGGAACACTCAAGGTGGAACGGGAAAATAACATGAAATATCAACAGGTTATGACGCAGTGCGTCAGGCGCTGTTCGATCACTCCGTGATGAATCGTTTAATCAGGTCTTTCGTCATCCGGCGGGTGGCGTGCCGGAGTTGTTGTTCAGGGGGATCCGGCATCATCGGATCTTTCGCCGTATCGCGTTCGAGTTCATCCATCAGGAGATGGAGAGCGGGCGTTTCTTCCTGAGCGCACCGGACAATGGAAAAATCGAATTCCACCCGCAATTCCCGAATATTTTCCGTCATCATTCTGCCGGCAGTCAACGGGATGTCCCTGGAGCTTTCGTGCTCGTCGTACACCGGCAACGAACCGTAAATGACGAGATCCGCACCGAGGGTTTTTCCAAGATTCCGGGCCTGTTGCTCCGTCAAGGCTCCTCCCGCATCGACACCCATTTCCTTCATCGCAGCCGTGACTCGGTCGAGAGCGATACATTCCCACGAGAGCTTGTCGTCGAATACTTCATACATCGTGGCCGGGACGATTTCGCCAGTCAGGGACGAGAAGTTTTTAAACTTGGTATACGTAAACGGAGTCACCGCGATGGAATGAACACCTTTCACATCGATATCCTTCTTGCTTTTTCCCCAAAAGCCGCAGGACAAAAGCGCGCTGCCGATTACCAGGCCGACAAGCATCCATTTCTCATGGCGCACCGACACGATTCTCATTCGTTTCCTCCTTGGTTTCACGCATCAGAAACCATTGTGTACCGCCGACAACAGCAAATGGAATGAATAGAAAATTCAATACAGGGATCAATGACATCGGGAGAATTCCCAGGCCAAATCCCAGTGCCGCGAGGGGATCTGAAAAAATGAACCGCTGTTTTTCCCTGAAATGCATCCCCCGTCGCTCCGTTGTCGGAGCCGTGAATTCGAATGCCAGAGAGAAAGCGGTCCATATTGGTGCGGCGACGGCGAAAATGATGGACCCGATAACGGGAATGAACAGATTCAGCAAAAACAGCATCAGAAAACCCGCACCGAAAAAAAGAATGCCTTTGAGTTCTTCGATCACTGAACGGAGGAAGACGGCGGCTATGTTTCCTTCGGGCGAAGGGCGCGATACCCCCCGGAGGAAGTGCTCCGTATGATAGGACAGCTGCTCACCGAATACGCCGGACAGAAGCATGGCCACATAGGTAAACAGAATCATCTGCAATCCCACAGCCCCGAGCAAAACGAGGACGCCGGCAAGGTAACCCAACGCGATGGACCACCAGGCATCACCGAAGGTATCGATCACGTGGCGGGCCAGTTT
The DNA here is from genome assembly GCA_016927515.1 of candidate division CSSED10-310 bacterium. Taxonomy (GTDB): domain Bacteria; phylum CSSED10-310; class CSSED10-310; order CSSED10-310; family CSSED10-310; genus JAFGMN01. The sequence goes on from JAFGMN010000118.1 coordinate 4,389, forward strand.
GAGACTCCATGAGTAGCTCATGAACAGCAAGCCGGCGAAAATAATGCAATTGAACAGCCATGGGATGAGGCTGTAAAGAAACAACCGGCCATGAGTCAAGACCATAATAATGGATTGCCAGGGCAGAATCGCGGATCGAACAAAGCCGATTTTGTTCATATACCGCAGGATAGCGTGTGCGGAAATAAAAAATCAACCCTGGATCGAACTTCCGTTCCGACCCTATGCGATGATGGTATCGGTAGGCACTACGTCCGTTATCCCGGGCGATGGTATCGGTAGGCGTCCAATCCTTTTTCCCGGGCTGCCAGCGCTGCGTCCCGGCTCATGATTCCCTGTACACATTCGAACAGAAGAACGCCCGTTCGTCGGTATCCGGTGATGAATGATCGCAGGGACAGGATATCGACGACGGCATCGGCATCGGGAGGAACAGGGGCGGAGAGTTCGGGATTATCGAGCCATACGAGGCACGCCCCTGCGGGTCGTTCGTCGAGAACCGGGTCATCGGGTTTGATCGGTTCGGGAAGGTTTTTGAGATCGAGAGAGGTCCAGTTGGAGATGGCGGATTCGGCGATGATGGGATCCACGGCTTTTTCCAGGTTGTCGAGGACGGCACCGGAGGATCGGGTGCGGGGTTTGGTACCGGCGACGTTGCAGAATTCAGGAACCTGTTCGGAGATTGGCAAGGTTCCGATCGATCGGGCCTGGGCGATGATTTCGATTTTGTCGAATGCGACGAGCGGGCGGATAATCAGGCGGTTGGTCACCTGGCTGATGGTGTTTAGATTCGACAGTGTTTGGGATGAAACCTGCCCGAGAGCTTCTCCGGTAATAATGGCCTGGGCTCCGATCCGGCGTGCCAAGCGATCGGCGGCTCGATAGAAATAGCGTTTGAGCAGAATCGTGCGATACCGGTGATTCAGTGGTGCGAAGGCCTGGATCAACGCGTTGAAATCCGCGATATGCAAGATCGGCCGATATCCGTAACTCCACTGCATCGCCAAATGCCGCGCAGCGGCAATGGGTCCCCAGAGCTGCAGAGGTCCACCCAGATTGCAGAACAGGTAATGCACTTCGAGGCCGCGTTTTAGTCCGAACCAGGCGGCGACCGGTGAATCGATACCGCCGGAAATCAATGCCACGGCCCGGCCCTGAGTACCGATGGGGAAACCGCCGGGTCCTGGTGTTTCGTCGATATACAGCTTAACAAGATTGTCATGGATATCGATCCGGCAGACCGCTTCGGGATGCGTCAGATCGACTCCGGCGGAACCTGGCTGCAATGCCGCACCGAGAGCGATGGCCACGTCCTGAGATGAAAACCGCGTGCGGCCGCTCCGCTTGCA
>JAFGMN010000119.1 GCA_016927515.1 candidate division CSSED10-310 bacterium
GCACTGGATCGTGGATACAGCACAACCATCTGGAATGCGCCACGACCTGGCACACCCGTCGAACGGCTGCCGGAAAACGAGTGGCTGGGCAGAAAAGGCGGCAGCATGAATGGAAGCCATCGGTCGCACGGAATCTTTGTATCTCCGGAATCACCGGGATTAAAACTACCGGCTGCACCCTCCATCATCGATGCCGGCCGCCTGCTGATGCATTGGCTCGGGCTCGATTCCGAGCCAAACGAAAGAGGGGCGGCAGCATCCAATGAAACGGCACTACCACCGGCAGGGTATACCGAAGCGGAATCGCGGGATATCGCAGCGCGGCTGCGCGACCTTGGATACATCGATTAACCCTGACGATCAGCCGGGCATGGATCCGGACCCCAGGGTATGATCGATGACGATTTTGATGCCGATGGCGATCAGTAAAAGCCCGGCTGCAATTTCGATCCGCTTCTTCATAAACCGGCCGCAAGCGGTTCCGGCGTAGGCACCGAGGAAGGATAACGCAAAGGTCACGACACCGATAATAACCGCCGGACGGATGATCTCCAGTGCGATGAATGAAAAGGTCAGTCCCACGGCGAAAGCGTCTATGCTGGTCGCGATGGCCAGAACCAGGAGAACCCATCCGTTGAGTGGATTGTGATGCACACAATCGGCATCGCCGGAACAGGCTTCGAGGATCAGTTTACCGCCAACGGCTACAAGCAGTGCGCAGGCGATCCAGTGATCCCATGCCACGATCCAGGTGCGGATTTCCGAGCCGATGAGCCATCCGGCCAACGGCATCAGCGCTTGAAATCCACCGAAAACGGTTGCGAGAAGCAGTGCGTAGCGCAGTCGCATCTGCGGAATGGTGATTCCGCAGGAAATGGAGACGGCGAAAGCATCCATTGCCAGAGCTGCAGCTATAAAAAGAATCGTCACGAATGCCATCGATCAACCTTGTGCTCCGGATCCATCGCCGCCGCTTCCCGGGACCGGTCGGGCTATAGGCGCTGCCATGCCGGCATCGGAATGGTGGAGTATACATCCATTCAGCAGGATATCCAACTCCGCATCAGCTTCCGGTTGCTCCGGGTAGGCATTCATGCTAAACCGATGCCCTGGAGGATGCAGCGGCAATGATCGTGGGGAAGCAAAAACCGATCGAAGAAATACTGGAAAAAACGGCTTCTTTTGGTTCGATCTTGGTTGTCGGTTGTGGTGGATGTGTGACGGTATGCCACGCCGGCGGCGAAAAGGAAGTCGGTATCCTGGCGGAGCAGTTGGAGTTACGGGCAATGGCGTTACACCGTCCCCTGACGGTCATCCCTGGGATGGCGGAGCGGCAGTGCGATACCGAGTTCATTGAGCAGCTTCGGGATGACATGGACCGGGTGGAAGCGGTATTGACGATCGGGTGTGGAGCCGGGGCTCAGACATTGGCATCGGTATTCCCTCAAAAGCCGGTGATTCCCGGATTAAACACGCGATTTATCGGCGCTCAGGTCGAACATATGAACTGGGCGGAGCGCTGCATTGGATGTGGTGACTGCGTTATCGGTGATTTCGGTGGTCTCTGCCCCGTGGCCCGTTGTTCGAAACACCTGTTGAACGGCCCCTGTGGCGGTTCCAACAACGGTCATTGTGAAATGGATCCCGAACTCGATTGCATCTGGGATCTGATTATTCGGAAGCTGGAGGCGAGTGGTCAACTGGATCGGCTGCTGGAGGTGACGCCTGCGCGAAACTGGCAGACTTCCCGCGCCGGTGGTGTTCGCCGTCAGAAACATGAGGACAGTGCACTGTGAAATCGGGCAGCCGGCTGGAACGAACATTCGCTGAAGGAAAATTCGCTGTCACGGCGGAAATATTCCCGCCGCGAACACCCAGTGTACGATTGCTGCACAAGCGGGCGGAGCAGGTTCGGGATTACCTGACCGCCGCCAATCTGACGGACAATCAATCGGCGACGGTCCGGATAGCATCAATGGCCGCATCGCGGATCGTATTGGATGCCGGTGTCGAGCCGGTGATGCAGATTACTTGCCGGGACCGAAACCGGATGGCGATTCAGGCGGATGTGATCGGAGCCGCCGCTCTGGGCATCAAGAATATTTTATGTGTGACGGGTGATCACCAGAAATTTGGTGATCACCCGGCGGCACGAAACGTCTATGATCTGGATTCGATGAACCTGATCCAAATGCTGAAAACGATGCGGGACGACGGCCGATTTCACAACGGCGACGCGATCCGCAACCGGTCCGCGTCACCGGTGGTGCCGCCGGAGATCTTTATCGGTGCTGCCGCCAATCCATTCGGGTCACCCCGGCATTTCCGGCCGTATCGGCTTGCCAAAAAAATAGCAGCCGGAGCGGATTTCGTTCAGACGCAGCCGGTATATGATCTGGTGGTGTTCCGGGAATGGCTGCAGAAGGCCGGTGACCTTGGATTGATCGAAAAGGTGCATATTATGGCAGGAATCACGCCGGTTAAATCCGTCGATGCGCTGTGTTATATGCGGGATCATGTGCCGGGAATGCATATTCCTGAAGCGACGATTCGCCGGATGACGGGTGCGGCAGATCCGGAGCGTGAAGGATTTGAGATGGCGCTCGAAATGATTTGCGCGGTTAAAGACCTGTGCGGTGTTCGGGGTATTCATCTGATGGCCATCGGCTGGGAGAAAGTCGTGCCGTTGTTGATTGAAGCCGCCAACATCGTACCGGAACCGGTTGCGGTTCATAGAGGGGATCGGCCGGATGCGGAAATCGCGGGGAAGGATTAGCCCGCTGATGGATCCTCTAACCCATGTCATGGCCGGCGCACTGGTTGCCCACGCCTGTGCAGGGATCGCCGCCGAGCCTGCCGCAACGCTGACTGCAGTGGGTGCAGCGGCGTTACCGGACCTGGATTTTTATGCCCGGAAATACGAGGGCGCTAAGTTTCTGAAAGTGCATCATGGTGCGACCCACAGTGTGATTGGGATCCTTGTCCAGTCAGTGGTCGCAGCCGTAACGGTATGGTCGTTTTTTCGTTTCGTACCGTTTATCGGGTTTCGTTCGGCACCATTTTTTCCGTTGCTGTTCATTGCGTTTCTGTCGGTGGCGACGCACGTTTTACTTGACTGGATCATGCACAACAATGGTCTGCCGCTGCTCTGGCCGTTTTCCGAGCGGCATTACTGTGTGCCGTTGATTCTGGGTGTTAATCCCCGGACAGTGTCGCATCAATGCGGTGAGAGGCACTATCTGACCTGTTTCGGTTGTCAGTGTCGTGGAGGGGCTTTCAATCCGGTTTCCTGGATGATCGTCGTGCCGGCCGTGCTGGGATTTTTCGTGCCGGCCTGGCGGAACCCGGTGGGGTTTGTCCCGTGGATTGCCGTCGCGGGGTATCTGTGTCTCTGTCTGTTTTACCGAAAGCGGGCCCGTCGTGCCGCCTGCCGGATTGATGAAGAAATGATGACTGTCAAATCGTACCCCGGCCGATCCCGGCCGGATCGCTGGCTTTTCGTGCGACGGGACGGTAACCGGTCGTTCGCGATCCTGGCCGACGGCTTGAAACACTGCGTGATGCGCCGCTGGGAGTTCCGCCATGAACCATTGTCACCAGGGGTGGAAAATGCCGTGACCCGCGTCATTCGGGATCTCACACCGATCA
>JAFGMN010000120.1 GCA_016927515.1 candidate division CSSED10-310 bacterium
CCCGGCCCCGAGCGAATAGACGGACGGCATTCCCCATTCGCGGAGGATCGCCGGAACATCGTGCCGCTCCCAAATCGACTCGATCCAACCATTCGCATGTTGAATCGTGGCATTCGGACAAGCACGGAATTCCTCCCACCGAACCGGGATCGTGTCCCGATATCGTATAACGATCCGCTGGTTGATTGTGGGGAGTATCGAATCCAGGAGAATCACACGTGCGATGGCGTCATCGGGTTCTGGAAGGCGGATGTGCCGGATCAATCCATAGTGAATGACCGATCCGGTTTCCGCGCCGGAAAAAGACAACACCCTTAGACGACGGTTGACGGGGAGACCGCAATCGGCGATATCGGGCGGCACGAGTTCATTGTCCGCGCCTTCCATCAAGGGAATGATTTCTCCATCCGCCATCCTTGTTTCGGCACACATCACCGTCATCGTTTCGTGATCGGCGTCGAATGGGATCCGGACATCCCCATAGTCATGCTTGGCTCTTTCCGATAAAATCTCCAGGACGACCTCTTCTTCGACTGTCGCTTCGCCGGGAGCCGTGATCGTCCATTCGATTCGCTTCACAAGATATCGAGCCGGCATTCCGGGATCTGGCTCATCCGGTATTTCATCGATCATCGCGGTCAATTGATCCGGGCTCATGCATCCGTTGACGGGAACGGTTCCATCGGGTTTCGGACCCGCCGAAACGGGAATGCCTAGCAGGATATACAGAACGATCAACCACCGGATCCGGTGTCCGAAATGAGCTGCGATAATCAATCGCCCTTTCATTGGACGGTCTCCAACACCACATACGTCAGGCTCGACCGGCGAATTTCCTGGAACGCCTTGCGAAATTCGGGATAATCGCCAGGTGGGACTCTTGGTTGTTTGATGGTACAGGTTTGCGTCATGATCAGGCATTGATCCTCCACATGATAAGTCCGGTCAAAAGCCAGATACGGCTGGTCGATGTGCACGGATTCCGGGACTGCTGACAGGAATTTCCCCGGAGGCAGATGGATCGTTTCCCGGGATATCATCGTCGTTGCCTGTCCGATGTCCGCGGGATACAGCCTGTCCGTCGGTGCACAAATTTTGGTTAGTGTATCATAGAACCAGTCGAAGCCTGATACAGCCAGTGGAACCCGGACCAGCGAGTATGATCCGGCGGCACCGGCGAAGCCGGGAATAGAATATGAGAAAGACAGAGATATCGGAGTAGACAGATCGTCTGGCTCGGATGGTTCGAAGCTGAATGGTCCAGGAACCGCCCGGGGAAACGTTGAGGTTAGAATGTATGAAATCAACGATGGCCAATCAGCTGAACCGGTGTAATAGAATTCCTCTCGGTAGAAATTATCGGCAGCACCGGTTCCGGTGTAATGAACATGCGATGCCAGCGACCCGTCCGTATGTAGGTGTGTGTCCGCGGTAAACCATCCGGTATTGTTTTCGGGTGGATCGATGGGAATGGTATCGATATCGGCGCCGTCTCGATCAATCCGCAATACCTGTGTGCCACCACTGCTTGCAGGGCACATGGATCGGGTCAAATCGGTTGTGACGTCCAGGTAACGCCATGCAGAGTCACCGGGAAGTCGGACAGCGACAACGGCATGATTAAACTGGTCCACAGCCACATCTTGGACGATCCGGGTTCCGGGGTTGTTCAGGGTGTAACAGGACTCAAAACCCGCTAGGCGCAGCATGGCGGTCAGCAATCCGGCTTTATCCTTGCAGACGCCGGCGTTGTTGGCAAATGTCCGAATCACCGGATCGGGATTAACTCCTGGCCGATCCCCGTAAGCAACGCCCATGTACCGCACCCGTTTCGTTACGTATGCAAACAATGCCTCCAGCTTGGATTCAGGAGTATCCCTACCGGCAATCAATTCGGCTACCTTGCTGCGGATCGCGTGATCGGGAATCAAGCTGGGCTCGATCAGTGCAGCCTCCCGGGCAGAAAATTCCTGCCACGTTTCAGTGGTGACGAACAACGACGTCATGATCTCGGAAACCGGTATCATTCCAGCCTCTTCACGGATCATTGGCGCCGGACCGGACGACCAGACATACCGGATCCGGCCGTTTTTACGGACGTGATCGAATGAAACCCGATGATCGGAATTGTTAGACACGAACCAATGGATCGGCACATCATCCGGCCCGGTCAACTCGATACGGGCTCCCGCCATAGGAACCGTCGTTCGGAATGTATGCCCCCATTGAAACGCATTCCGGGTTCGTGGAGCCACTGCGGCGTGTTCGTAGGCCCAATACACGACTGCGCCGGGTTCCACTTCCGGAAACGACAGCACCAGTGTTCGCCAGATCGGTTCGTAGATATTTGCATCCATATCATCGGCATTGGACACATCCCGAATGGCATCCGGAGTCAATTGATGGATGGTTCCGTCCGGCCGCATCACCCAGGCATCCAGGATCCGGGTCCGATTATACGGCAGATCGTAATTGAGTCGGACCGTACTTTTTTCGTCGGCTCCTTGATCCGTTAGAATGAGAACCGCTTCTTGCTGGATCAGATGGTAATACCCTTGTCGATCGAATACCGTAGAATCAGTGGAAAAAACGATGATGTACGGAGAATCCACTTCGGTGAGAGCGGCGGCGGCGCGGGCCTGAATGGCAACGTCGCTGGGAGTGAGCAGGATCGGCGGTTCGGTGCGAAGACCGATCGAGGTTTCCAGACCGGTCATTTCCGGTGATCCCGGGGTCAGGAACGGCCATTCCGTCACGCAGGGCGTCGATGCTGCATCGACCGGAAGACCTGTTGAACAGGTAAAAAAGATGATGAAAAGTAAGACAGATCGTTTCCGATGATCAGCCATGCGATCAACCATTCCGGTACCTCCCCGTGTCTTCACGAAAAAATTGATTTAACCAAGGGTCGAGAAGGAATTCAAGTGGCACATACAGCAGCAGTTCCAGGCAAACGGTCGAGACAAACACGTGGAATGACGGTCTTCGGATGGCGGTATTCAAGCGGTCCTGGCAACCATTCTCCAATTGATACCGCGTGACGGCATCGAAGAGGCAGTATGGGCTTTTACGCAGGAATCACTCTGGAGCGATCCTGAGGAAAATGAGTAAAATCGAATATTTCGCGCTGCTCGCCTCATGAAGAAAAATCGGACCTGATAAAAAACCTCACTTGATGGCTTTCGATTTCAGGAAAAAAAACAGTGGGGCCGCGCTTCCCGGATATAGACGCGAAGCGGCAGTGAATGGATCGTGTGAAAAATGGGACGTTTTTATTGCCGTAAAAGGAAGACATGCGGTTCGAAATCCGTAAAATAGGATTAGATCATTTTGGGACTTAGAATCCATTGGATTCGCCTGAAGTGAAGGAACGTATTCCAATCAGATGGGAGGTTGCATGATGTTCAGAGGATTTCCGAAGGAGCATGGCAGTGGAGTGGATCCGGTGCCGTACCGGGAAGCCAAGGCAAAATTCGAGAAAGCGTATTTATCGGATCTGTTGGGTTGGGCCAATGGGAATGTCAAACGTGCTGCGGAGCAAGCCGGTCGAGATCGCAAGGGATTGTATATCCTGATGGCGAAACACGGGATTGAACCTGCCACGTTCCGGAAACGGAAGAAAAAATAAGTGAATGACGGATACCGGCGATTGTCGGTGATTTCACTCTGTTTGACAGGACGTCGGCGGGGATGAATGCGCTGACAGTCGCCGGGAGACGGTAATGAGAGCATCGACCCATTCCTTCCCGAGTGCATCGATCAACGCGGGGCGGCAGGTTTCGATCAAGGGAATTGGTGTTTGCCATGCTTCTTGGCATTCATCCCAGACTTCATAATCGAGAACACGTAAACCGTTGAAATGTCTGAGCCGCAAAGGAAAGAGGCGGCACGATAGGGGTCTGAGTGTGGGAATCTGTTCCGCAGCGGATACAGTTTCCAGGCAACATGCCGGTTGATCATTGATGTGAACTAAAAACACACATTGTTCTGAATCGTTTAAACACGTGATGTTCCATCCTGATTCATCGTGTGTGGCAATGCTATGGGTCTCGATCCACTGGCGGGAGAGGTTATCCATTTCGGGAAGAATGTGCGGCAGGTGGGTCTGAATGCGGTCAATTTCGCTGGGATCGGTCGGAGCGCCTTTTTCGCCGGACACGCAGCACATGCTGCGGCAGCGATGATAGGGACATGAAAAGTGAAGTGAGAAGAGTTTTCGTGGTACAAAGACCGTTTGAATTAAGAGCATTGTCGGATTGATCCTGGGGAGCGGATCACTTGTTTTCTTTTTCCATGAGTTCCAGCAATTTTCCAACAATTTCGACGCCTTCGAGGACGTTTTTATCTCGGAAGTTGCCTTTGGGTCCTTTGAATTTTCCCGTCGCCCACCAGTAGCCGTTATCGGATTTTTTAGCCCGTTTCGCCCCGCTGGACAGCCAGACATCGGCATCGTTCACCTGTTGCAAACTTTCCTCTGGAATCCAGGCTAGCCAGCAGTCCTGATTTTCCGGTGGAATCCTGAAATAGATAGCGAGATTGTTATGATCGAGAAACAGCACGATACTTCCATCGGTTCGGCGGACCTGGGGGATTCGTGAAACGAACGTTTTTAGTACTTCCAGGGTTGTCAGGAGTTCTGCGTAGCCGCTGCCTTTATCAGGATTAACGAATGCGGTCGACTCCCAATTTTCGGGTGTTTCCGGCATTGGAGGAATAGGCAGGAGAACATTCTTCGCTTCTTCGGTGACGAGGCGAGTCCCGTGAGAAACATCGGTTGTCCGATGCGGTTTCCCGGCGGATACGGGGCCGATGCGGACAGGTTTACGTGCCGGGACCGGAACGACGGGCTCAGGCTTCTTCTGCAATTTGGCTGTTTTCAGCTTCGGCAACTTGTGTTCGAAGCTTTTCAGCCGCAGAATATGCTCCGGTAACTCTTCTTCTTCCGATTCCGTCGCGAGCCGTTTTCGTTTCTTTACAGGGTCCTTCTTTGCCTTCTGCCGAGCCTTTCCGCTACCGGTTCCATCGTCTTCGTCTTCTGCTTCAGAAGTTGCCCCAGCTGCGACCGTCGCCACTTCTTTCTCAATCTCCACGGGAAGCGCTTCGACCTCAGCAGGTTCCACCGGCGCCATCTCTTCTTGCAGGGGTTTTGGCAGCTTTTCCGACACAGGAACAACGCTTAAGCGCCCCATTCCGGCTTTCGCATCAAACGAGTATGAACCGTCCATGGACTTGATCGGCAGGAAACAGTTGTAATCTTTCACCGTTGCCAGCAAATCGCGTCGGGTTACAGCTCCAATAAGAGTCAGTTCTGCCCATAATTGGTAGCAGGAGAAAAAGCGGTTATCGGAATGTTCGAAAATCCATCGGATCAATTCCGGCAGCGTCATCTCTGTATCGTTTAGCTTTTCGGACAGCAACGTGATGCGGCTGCTGTTCAGGCTCACTGTTTCCGGTAACGGTGCGAATGCGCACACCGCCCTATATGGATTATCTTCTACGGGTGTCAGAAGCACGATGCCCCCTTCCTCGGGTAAATGATCGGCATACATGCTTTCCAGGCCGCGAATCACCCGGTGCTCCATCAGGACGAAGGCTTCGTACGCGGAATCGTGTTCGGGCACGGATACGAGTAATTCATATGCCTTCGGGTATCGAGGAAGCCCGCGGAGAACCCTATCGGCAAAAGACAGAATCCCATGCTTGCGATGGGCTGGTGAGACATGGAATACGATGGTTCGATCGGACGTGCCGGTCACCTGTTTCTCAACGCCATCAATAAACCTGCGTTCCGCTTCAGTCAATCGTTCCTCCACCAAAAGCGCGGGGGGATCAGGCAATACCAATGGGCGAAACTCGGGTGGATCGACCCATTTCGCTCGCGGCTCATTGCTTTTGTGAACCCAGCGGTTATCCAGCAGTAAAACGGACTCTTCATCCCGCATGAGATGGTCTTCCAATTCCCGCTGATAGAACCCGAATTCCTGATGTGCCAGGTTGATCCCATAAACCCGGTCCAGCAGATTCGTCACACTTTGCACTTCCGTCATTCCCATCATCCGGGCCTTGACTTTATAGAATTCCTTGTCAATCCGGTCCTTGATTTTTACCGGAATCTGCTTTTCTTCCTCCTCCCGCTCGAAATAGAATCGATTGTCATCGCGCTTTAACCGCTGGTCGCGGGCCAGTTTGAAGCGGAGATTCGTATCTTCAAGGTTGCGATCCAGAACCACCTTCGCCAGTTCATCAGCCGTCAAACTCTCGTCATGAGATTCCAGATAGGTGACAACATTTTCCAGTTCTTGTTTCGTGACGAGGTGGCGGGGTTGAACGGGCGCTTTTTTCTGCGTCTTCTTCTTCAGTGTGTATTTACTGCCCGATTTGATGATGCGGCTGTCTTCGCGGGGAAGAAAAATACCTTTATCTTTATTAACTTTATGTTCGGTTTCGAGGGCATTGAACACTTCTTCGAGGCTCAAGGCTCGATTTGTATTCTTCAGCAGCTTGTGAATTTTCTCGTTAACATTCTTGCGTCCGGCGAGGAAATAGTAGTTTCGCGATTTGTAGGATACGGTTTCAATCTTGGGATCATCTTCGAGTTCCACACGAATCATGTCCTCGGGAACCCCCTGCTTTTGGGCAACCAGTTTGATGATTTCCTTCTCGGATATCGGCATATATTGTTCAGCCAGAATGTCGTGCACAACATGGCTCAGATTGCTTCCACCCTTCAGCCTGTATCCCTTGGACGTCTTTTCCACTTGGCTGTGATGGTCCAACAGGTTTTTAATGTTTTCGAGAACCCTCTCCGGCGGGAGTCCTTTGAACATATACTGCTGCATGTGGTCAGCAATCTGTTTGATTGTATGGACCTTTCCGTCAATCAAAACCTGGCGGATGAGCGCCAGCATGCTGACTCCAGAATTATCCCCGCTACCGCGTTTCACCATAAACCATCTCCCGTCTAGTCAAGCAAGCACCTCCGAAGCGGAAAACCTAGAAAATGTCCGTCCTCTTCGGAGGCACAGGCAAGCATGCAATACTAAATAAGTTATTGCTGACTTGCAAGCCCATACAAGTTTCAAGTTTCTTGACTCTTTTACCGGTCGGCCATAGACTGCAGTCTGGTTGCTCACGAGAGGAAAACGAATGGAAAGTTGGAGTCAGTTACGTATCGCCGATGCGCTGCGAGACAGCAAAGTTATAACGGAGTTTCAATATCAGGATGTCTTGCGCGCTCACCGGGAAACAGGGACCCGGATCACCCATATCATTCTTCAGAAGCGTATCGCCAATCGCACAAAAATCAATGTCACACTTGCCCAACTCGGAGTGAACGACCTTGAAAGCTACCTCATCGATACGGAACTTCTGGAAAAATTCCGCGAAGATCAGGTCAAGAAACATATGGTCATTCCCCTTTTTGCAGTGGGGTCAAAAGTATACGTCTCTCTTGCCGATCCATCCGATATCGAAGCCCAGCAAATGGTTGGATTCGCTTCCGGGTTCACGCAGATCCGCAGTATCGAGGCATCTCCCGATGATGTCAGAAACCTAGTCAACAAACATTTCTCCCGACGCGAAGCAATCAATCAGGCCATGAGGGAAATGCAGAACAGCCAGGTCAAAGGCGAGACAGCGGTGGAAGACCGGCGGTTTATCACTCAGGCGGTCTCTCAGTCAGAAGCCCCCATCGTCAAATTGGTCGATGATTATCTTACACGAGCACTTGAAGAAAATGCATCGGATGTCCATTTCGAACCCCAGGAAGATGGTCTTCGGATTCGCATGCGGATCGACGGTCACCTGCAGACGATCGAAACCGTTCCGGTCACCCTCATCGGTTCCGTCACCTCCCGCATAAAAATCATGTCCCAAATGAAAATCGATCTGCGCATGGTGCCCCAGGACGGCCGCTTTTCCCGCGCAATTAACAATCAGGAAATCGATTTCAGGGCATCCAGTTTTCCCGGGATCTTCGGTGAATCCCTTGTTATCCGCCTGCTAAAACGCCGATTCCTTATTCCTATGGAATCTCTGGGTCTTTCCCCCGAGATTCTGAAACGCTTTGAAAGTGCTCTGCGCTCCGATCGCGGCATATTCCTTGTGACCGGACCGACCGGATGTGGCAAAACAACAACGCTTGTTAGTATTCTAAACGAAATCCGGGATCCAACCAAAAAAACGGTGACACTGGAAAACCCGGTCGAGTACCAGATTGACGGCATCGTTCAAGGTCAGATTCATCCGCAAGCCGGGTTCACCTGGGCCAAGGGTTTGAGAGCCATTCTGCGGCATGATCCAAATATCATCATGGTGGCGGAAATCAGGGACCAGGAAACCGCCTCCATTGCCACTGAAGCCGGTCTGACCGGTCATTTTGTTTTATCAACGCTGCATACCAATAATGCCCCTGGTGCCATTGTCCGGCTGCTGGAAATGGGTGTGGAGCCGTATTTGATCGCATCGTCCTTGATCGGTGTACTGGCCCAGCGGCTGGTGCGGGTCATTTGTCCGAAATGCAAGCAGGAGTATTCTCCGACGCCCGAGTTAACAGCAACCCTTGGAATCAAAGAAATTCCTTCTGGCCTGAAGCTGTATCGTGGCACGGGATGCCGAGAGTGCCGGCATACGGGATACCATGGCCGGACGGGTATTTTTGAACTGATGCTTGTAACGGAAAAAATGCGGCAGATGATATTACGGAATGCCGGAACGGCGGAAATCGAGATCGAAGCGCGAAAAAACGGCATGAAAACACTCCGCGAAGACGGAATTCGTAAATCGCTGAGAGGACTGACATCCCTCGAGGAAATACTGTCGGCGACTCAGGATCATACGATGTAGGGCATGGAAGGAGAACGGATGGCTGCGCCGAACAGCAAACTGGATCTGATACGAAACATCGGCATCATGGCGCATATCGATGCGGGTAAAACGACACTGACCGAACGCATTTTGTTTTACACGGGGTATACCCATCGGATGGGTGAGGTGGATGACGGTTCGACGGTGATGGATTGGATGGAACAGGAGCGGGAGAGGGGGATCACGATCACGTCTGCGGCGATTACGTGTCCGTTCAACAAGTATTGTATCAATATCATTGATACGCCGGGGCATGTCGACTTCACTGCGGAAGTCGAACGGTGTCTCCGGGTATTGGACGGTGCTGTGGCTGTTTTTTGCGCTGTGGGCGGTGTGGAACCCCAGTCCGAGACCGTCTGGCATCAGGCTGATCGGTATGCCATCCCGCGGATTGTTTTTATCAACAAGAATGATCGCATTGGAGCGGATTACGCCAATGTATTGAAAATGATCCGGGAACGTCTGAACGCTCTCCCTTTACCTCTCCAGATTCCCATCGGTTCGGAATCGACGTTTCGGGGTGTCGTGGATCTGGTAACCATGAAGGCTCTGCTGTGGAACCAGGAACTGAGTCTGGATTATGAAGAAACAGACATTCCGGACGATATGCTTGAAATGGCCGAGACCATGCGGGATCATTTAATCGAAGTGCTGTCGGAATTCGATGACGAGATGATGGCATTGTATCTTGATGGCGAACCGATCCCCGTCCCATTGCTGAAGCAAGTGATCCGATCCCAGACATTAAATCTGAAAATTTTTCCGATTCTCTGCGGTTCCGCACTCAAAAACAAAGGCATCCAGCCGGTTCTGGACGCCATCATCGACTACTTGCCATCTCCCCTTGATATCCCTCCCATTGAAGCTGAACAACCTGGACAGGAAACACCGCTGCGGTTGTTCCCGGATCCAAAGGGCCCTTTCTCTGCGCTGGTTTTCAAAATCATAAACGATCAGGAACGGCGCAAGCTTTTCTACATCCGGGTTTACTCTGGTATCCTGGAGCCTCCCTACAAAGTATTCAATCCCCGGGTGGGTCAAGAAGAGCGGATCGGACGGCTTTTCCAGATGTTCTCCAATAAACGTGAACGCATTGATACAGTGGGTCCCGGACAAATCGCCGCTCTGATCGGATTAAAGGATTCCATCACAGGAGATACCCTGTGCTCCAAAGATAAACCCCATTACTTGGAAACCATGGAGTTTCCCGAACCGGTGATTTTTGTCTCTATCGAGCCGAAAACCCTGGCCGACCAGCAAAAACTGAACCAGTCCTTGAAAGCGTTAGCGGACGAAGACCCGACATTCCGTGTTCATATCGATGAAGAAACCGGTCAAACCATCATCTCGGGTATGGGTGAACTCCACCTAGAAATCCTCGTATACCGGCTGACTCACGAATTCAATGTGCAGGCAAAAGTCGGCAAACCGCACGTGTCCCACCGCGAGAGCATCACCGCCATCGCAACCCACGAGGAAATCGTTGATCGCGTCATCGCCGGCCAGCCGCATCACGCCCACGTTGTTCTCCGCGTCGAACCCGGCCATCGCGGTTCCGGATTCACCTTCAGCAGTATCGTTCCATCGGATATCCTACCCGTCCGTTTTGTTTCCGCTGTTGAAACAGGCATCCGTGATAGCCTCGGTGCCGGTATTCAATACGGGTATCAGGTCGTCGATATCCGGGTAATCCTGGTTGGCGGCAGTTTTCGGACCGAGCTGTCCACGGACATGGACTTTGAGTTGGCTGCTGCACAGGCATTCCGGAGTGCCTGTGAAAAAGCACAACCCGTTCTGCTGTCACCGATTATGAACGTTGAAGTATCTGTTCCCGCCGATTTTCTCGGTGATGTTATCGGTAATTTGCAGATGCGTGGCGGCAGCATTGAAGGAATACATCCGCGAAAACACATGCAGTATGTCACGGCTTCCGTACCACTCGCGGACATGTTCGGATATGCCACTGAACTCCGCTCGATCACCCAGGGTCGCGCGACATTTACCATGCGGCTATCCCACTTCGATGTGGATCAAAAAAAGATGAAAGAACTGGCATTGTAAACGTTTTTCAGGGAGGTGCGGTCATGAGTGTCGTTCGATTGAACACAGCCGGTGAATCGCATGGGTTTTCTCTGATCGCGATCCTGGAGGGTATTCCTTCCGGGTTGTCTGTAGATCCTGAAACAATCAACAGCCAACTGGCTAAACTTCACTCCACCTTCAACCTTGCCAGCGAGCAGCCCCTGACCAACCCGGAGGACGAAGTGGTCATTCTGTCCGGAATCCGGTCCGGCGAAACGCTTGGTGTCCCGATCGCTCTACAGATCGAGAACCGCCATGCCGGCCTGGCCCAGACAGTGATGCTCCATGCAATGGATAAGCGAGTAATGGGCGCATGGAGTACACCCCGCCCGGGGTATGCGGATCTAGCGGGCGCTATTAAGTACGGGTACCGGGATCTCCGATATGTGGAAGAGCGAGCAGGTGCTCGTGAAACGGCGATTCGAGTTGCAGCGGGAACGATCACCCGGAGGCTGCTGCTGCATTTTGGGATCGAGATATTCAGTCACATTATAGCGATTGACAGGGAGGAAGTTGGACATGTGCCTGCGGACCTAGACGAGTTGAGACGACGGGCGGAAATCAGTTCAGTACGCTGTGCAGATCCGGAAGCGGCAAATATGATGATCCTGGCCCTGGAAGGTGCTCGGCGCGACGGTGAAACCCTCGGTGGTATATTTGAAGTTGTCATCACCGGCATCCCGGTGGGGTTGGGCTCGTACAATCAATGGGATCAACGCATTGATGCACAGCTTTGTATGGCGCTGATGAGTATACCGGGAGCCCGGGGGGTGGAAATTGGCAATGGTTTCCGGTCTGCGAGTCAATCCTCGAAAAGCGCGCATGATCCGCTTTACATCAAGAAAAACCGGGGGAAAAACAATCGGGACATTGTCTATCGAAGCACAAACAACAGTGGCGGCATCGAAGGTGGCGTGACCAACGGCAGCCCGATCGTCCTGCGCTGCGCCATCGCTCCGAACCCAAGCCCAATGAAACCGATGCCTTCCGTTAATCTCCAAACCATGCACCCGGATCATCCGCCACAGACTTTTGGAGAAGTCTGTTCGGTCGGACCCATGAGCATTGTTGCCGAGGCGATGAGCGCATTAGTCATCGCGGACAACCTGTTGCGGAAATTTGGCGGCGACAGCATGGATGAAGTTAAAGAAAACGTTGAAGCCTACCGTGAACGCCTCCCGTTCATCGTATCTCCGGAACCACCGGACCCTGATGATCCAGAACCCGCATGAAGAGTTCATCACCATCCCACCGACGGATCACCATCGAACACCGGAACGGTACATACGATATCGTTCTCGGAACCGGCCTGATTTCGCAAGCCGGTCACCACTGCCCATCGGATCTCCGAACCGTGCGGGGATGTATCGTAACCGATCACACCGTCGCCCGCCTGTTTTTACGCTCCGTCACCAACCGAATGAACGCTGATGGATTCCACCTTCTGAACCCATTTGTTTTTTCCCCGGGTGAACGGTCAAAATCCATCCCGACACTGACCCGTCTGTATCACCATCTGGGAGACATCGGTCTCTCGCGATCCGATTTTATCATTGCACTGGGGGGTGGCGTTCCCGGCGATCTGGCTGGTTTCGCAGCAGCCACGTACATGCGCGGCATATCGTATATTCAGATTCCAACGACGCTACTGGCACAAGTCGATGCTTCAATCGGGGGAAAGACCGCCGTTAATCTTCCTCATGGAAAAAACTTGGTCGGTGCTTTCCATGCCCCCCGAGCTGTCATCGCGGATCCAGGAACACTCACCTCGTTACCGCGTCGTCACATGCTGAGCGGTTTGGCGGAAATCCTGAAAATCGCGCTGATCGCCAATGCGGCGGGATATCATGATCTCGCTCAGTACATCATGGAACATGGTGGAAAAATCCCCGTCGATATACTTCTCGATTTCATTGTTCTCGCCTGCATGCTGAAATCCCAAATCGTTCAGGAAGATGAGACGGAACAGGGAATCCGTGCCTGGTTAAATTTCGGTCATACGTTTGGACACGCAATCGAACAGGTCCACAAGTATCGAACCATTTTGCACGGAGAAGCCGTCGCACTGGGCATGGTTGCTGCGTTGCATTATGCCGCACGCGCCGCCATCGGCCCCATCGCCCTTCGCGATCATCTCATCACCACATTAGCTGCCGCCGGGTTGCCGGTCTCGCTTCCGCAGGTTCCTGTCGAAGCGCTGGTCCATGCAATGACGCACGATAAGAAAGCAGCCGGCGGTATTCCCCGGCTCGTTCTTCTCCAAGCCCCCGGAAAACCGGTCATCATCAATTCAGTAGATCAGAACCTGGTGCGTGACGCATTTCAATTTCTGGCAGACTCCCCGGCTGATCATCTTCTGTCAAAACAGTGAACCGCATTGTCTGCTGCTGATCCGGTTCCGAGGAACCCGGAATGGTCTGAAACGTGACCGTCAATCGTCTGATCGTACGTGCATCCAGTCCATTGACGACCAGGGCTGCCATGCCAGCCGTTACCAGAATCGCAATCAGACTCCGCCGGATTCCCACCCGGGAAACCGATGCCACGCTCGTACCGATCGCCACGGCGGTGATCGGCCAGAGCAGCAGCCCGTGACGTGCGTAGCCAAAAAACAACGACACAATGGCCATCCGATGAAGAATAGAGCACAAAAACAAGACACCTGTCCGCCGATTCCGGTGCAGAATGCCGATAAAACCCGCCGTGCCGGCAATGAGATGCACGTGGGAGATCCAACCTATATCGGGAACGAAAATATCCATGGGTCTGCGAATTCCCGTCATTCCACCCGGCCAGTTTCGGATGGAGTATCCCAGGGAGAATCCGCTCAGGCTGAGTCTCCATTTATTCCATATCAGGACAATCGCTCGTTCAGGATCCCGAACCCAGGCACCGATTCCCATCGCATATCCGTGGACGATCAGTTTCCTGTGCGTTGGATCCATCAGATTCAACCGATGGGATCCACCGGATGAAGGCAGGGCCTCCCGCGTGAACGTTCCCGTGGCTGGTGGCAGATTGGCCAGGGCACAATTCAACGGGCCGTAAAATGTCACGGGCACCCACAGGAGCAACGGATCATCCGGTACACGTGAACGCGCCACATCCCGATTGATTGCGGTGATCACGCGGATATTTCGAAGAGTCCATGGCGCGACGACGGCACACGCCATCACCAGAAATACAGCTCCGCTTCGCCAGTGAACGCGAAACTCCCGCCGGGATGGAAAACCTGCACAAATTAACGCAAAGATAATGATTAATGCACCATGTTCTCCTCGGATAAGCCAAGCCAAACCGGATAATACTCCCCATACTCCCGCCGATCGCACCGACACAGGGTTCTTTCTTGACAGGCCCGACAAAGTCGCCGTCAGAAGCAATAAATACAGTGTTTCCGCGTTGAACGTCGTGCCAAGCACTGCCAGACCGAACGACAACGCACACATGCCTCCCGTAACCCAACCGGCAACCGGCCCATTTAGCCTGATCGCATGATGGGCCGCAATCATGGTCGTCAGGATAAAAGTGACGCTGAATACGCCTTTCATAATCAGCAGCCGCATGGGAATCGGTGACAGAACGGTGAGCCAGAAAGCCAGAAACCAGGCCGTTCCCGGTGGATGAAACGGTGGAGCCGCATCATGGAATCCGGCGTCGGCAATCGCGCGCGCATGGTCAAGATAATGACCGGTATCACCGTAGAAATAAACTGAAAACGGAATGCTCTGGTCCACATTGGACATCACCAGCGTCACGGATTGAAATGCAGCAATAACACCAACGGAAATTACGATTACGAGGGGAGCCTGAACGAAGGCCGCCGTTTTCCTGAATTGCTGCATGACATCAACCGGCACCGGTGATGTTGGTGTAGAACACGGTGATCAACCGGCGCGTTTCCGGGCGATCCAGCACTGACAGCGCTTCGCGGTAGACAGACTCACCCCGCGCAAGGTCCTTCATGTCGATCAGAATGAGTTCCAGCTTTTCAAGCCATCCATCCGCATCCTGCGGATTCATACGAATCATGCGGTCCAACTCGTCGATCGCCTCGTCATATCGATGCTGCATTTTCAGCGCGCGAGCCAGGCTGAACGTGGGCGAGGGTTCGCTCCGCCATCGGCTGGACATAAAGAAATCCGGAAACAGATGCGTCAACAGCTCCACCAGGGGAATGCTGATCAGAATGGCAAAAACGGGGATAAAAAACGGGATTGCAACCGGCACATTCAGGGTAATCGGGACAGCCAGAATCAGGCAACCGGGAATACCGAAAAGCAGCGCCTTTTTTATAAACCGGTCCATCCATGCATCTTTCATATTCCAGTTATAAGCGGGTCAGTGAATGGAATCAATACGAAACAGCCACAATAACGTATAGGTCGGATTGAGCGAATACGGGATTGCGGTTTCGGATACATCTGGAAAAGACTGCTGGATAAATGCCAGCATCTCTTCCTGGTGGGCGGGAACGATCAGGGCTATCGGGTAAGGTTCGCGATGTCCAGGCGCTTCGATCAGTGACAGATCGTGCAGCCGGGGATGCCCCGCAAAGACATAATTAAACGGATCCCCGCGGGTATACATCGCCCAGACATGCAATTCGGGTTCTTCATCGAGCATTTGTTGCGCCCGCAAAGCCATTTCGGTGATTTCCGGCTGAAAACCGTACACCTGTGCGAGGCTTTCCGACGGTAGGTAGTGGTTAAAATAGATATCGTATGCATACCAGGAGCAGAATCCGACAACCGTTGCAGACACGCCTGCGACAACCGGGCGGCCCCAGCGGCAACCGACACACCGGACGATGCCGCGACCCATGAACTGCGCGCCCATAACGACCCATGCGAAAACGATGGGAATATTGACAGCGACCCGGTTGAGATTCGCCGTATCCAGGTGCACCGTCAGGATTCCCTGGAGCGATGCGAGGATGAATCCTGAAACGAGCAGGCGCATATCCCGGCGCCGGGACCATGCACCGGCCGCAAGAAATGCTCCGAGAGCACCGAAAACCGCTGCTGGCGGAGGCAGTTGGGGTGTCCGGTCATGGTTATGCCGAGGATGCCAGTCGCCGTGATAAATGTACATTTTCAGATAATTCTGAACGTTCTTGACATAGGGTCCGATGGGAACCCATCCGGGATACTCCGTGGATAACAGGGTTTCACGGGATCGTTTCAGGTATTCCTCCGAATGGGTAACCAGATACCTGCCCATGGGTGCGAAGACGATGACGGCACAGAGGATCAACAGCGCTGCTCGGAGGGCGAATCGGTTGCGGCCGATCGGAGGGGGACGCCACAAACCGGCGAGGATATCGATTCCGATAATCAGTGGGAGAACCCGTGCGCCGGTATGAAGATGCATCGCCAGACCGGTGAGTAATCCGGTAATAGCATAATCCCAGATGGCATGATGGCGGATGGCTTTAAGCATGAATGTCAGAACGAGGACGGTCAGCAGGATGGTTTCATCAATGGTCGCCATAGCGGTCCGGTTGATGGTGAACAGCCATCGGGAACTTGCGAGGAGGGCAACGCCGAAGAGACTCCAGCCGGGATGAAACAGCTGCCTGAAGAACCACCAGGAAGCAAGAACGGTCAACACGCCGATGCATGCGGTGTAGGAACGCAGTCCCCAGGGTCCGCTAGTTCCAACAAGCAGACACCAAGCGGCATTAGCGTATGATGCGACCGTTCCGGCGTTGATTCGAAGATCGTAAATCGGAGGGAAGTCTCCTTGCAGAATCCCGCGCACGACGCGGCCGGTCTGGGCTTCATCCCACCAGAGTCCTGGAGGCATTTCGTGCAAACGATGAAATCGAAAAAATATCGCTCCCGCCAGGACAACAGCCCCCGCGCAAACGATAACC
>JAFGMN010000121.1 GCA_016927515.1 candidate division CSSED10-310 bacterium
GGGGGAATCTGGTTGCGTTCAACCAGGACCGGCGGATGGCAGAGGCCCGACGGGATATGGATTGGGACAAACAGATTGCGTGCGCATTGGATCCGAAAACAGCAGCGGAAATCCGTCGATCAGCTCCGCCCGCCGACCAGGATGTCTGCTCGATGTGTGGTCGATTTTGTGCCATCAAAGGGTGGGAGGAAGCTTCGGGTCATGATCGACGAGGGAGCGGAAAGCGGTAACACGACCGGTCCGGCACCGGTCGTCGCGTTGTTTTCCGGTCTGGACCCGACCGGTGGAGCAGGTATCGCTGCAGATATCATTGCCGTTCGTGATACGGGTGCGTATGCGTTGCCTTTTCTGACTGCCAATACCGTACAGGGACAGAATGTGAAGGCACGGTTTGTGCCCATCGATCCAACATTCCTTTTGGATCAAATCCAGGCTGTTTTTCCATCGATTCAAACGGAATCCGTGAAAATCGGTATGATAGGCACTCCCGCCATTTTTCACCTCATTTTAAACGCCGTCACCCGGTTTTTTCCCGGTATCCCCGTTGTGCTGGATCCCGTTGCCAGTGCCAGCTCTGGCGGCTGTTTGGTTTCTCCCGCTTCACGGGATGCCATCTTGGCGGCCGGATCCCAAATTCGGCTGCTGACGCCGAATCTACTGGAATTGGAATGGCTGGCCGGGCATGCCATCCGCCATTCTGATGACCTGGACCGAGCGCTGGCAATCGTCGGCCGACATGGCTTTCAAGCCGTGCTTGTAAAGGGGGGTCACGGGGAAGGAGATCCGGAAGATAAACTGTTCATTGATCGGAAACAGGTCGAAGCATGGAAAGGCCGCCGGGTCCCAGTGTCACCACGGGGTACCGGATGTCGTCTGGCCGCTTTTATCGCCGGAAAACTGGCTTCCGGTGATGATCTCATTCACGCCGTGCATGCGGCGTATCAGTACGTTCAATGCTACATTTTGGGATCTCCGTTCACCGGTTGCACACGATGAAACGCACGCCGTGCCACAACCATCCCTGGCTTTTCCCGGCAGCCGGGATCCTGCTTGCGGGTACTGCCTTTTTTTTCCTGGAAATGATCCTACGGATCATCCCCACTACCACCCCTCCACCAAAAGCCCAGGCTTTGGAATGGTTCGTATCCAGCATGTGTGAACCAGATCCTGACGGTCCAGGTATGCGCATTATCCATCCGCTGCTTCGTGAACCTCGCAGCATCTTGCCCCGCACGAACGATCATTTCCGTGTGGTCATTGCCGGCGGTTCGGCGGCTCAATCATGGCCACTGGAACATGAACGGGGGATAGCCATGCATCTGGAACGTTGCCTGAATGCTGTCGGTGCGGGTCAATCAGCTGAAGTTATCTGTATTGCCGGGAATACGTTCGGATCCCACCGGGTGCGCTGGAGCGTTGATGAAATCGGATCATTTCGACCGGACCATGTGATCATTATGAGTGGGAATAATGAATTTCTGGAGCATTTCCTTCTGCATGGGCGACCGGAACGCGTATGGAATCGATGGCGGCGGATGCTGCTCCGCCTAGAACTCGTCCGGCGAAGTATCCGGATACAACGACCCTCTCGACGCCCGGATCGCGCCGTCTTTGCTGGATTCCATGAATTCGAGCATACCGAATGGCCGCTGTGCCCGACAAGCGCTCCGGAAATCGCTTTCCCAGGATGGCGGAAAACAACTCTGGATTCGTTGACCCGGCAGCGGATTCTGGAAGCATATAGGCGAAACATCGAAGCCATGATTCGAACGATACGTGACAGAGGCGGTGAACCGTTGCTGGTCACGATGCCTGTCAATCTGCGGAATTGGGTACCGGGTTTATCCGTTCATGGAATTCCCGCGGATGATCCGGTAATTGATTCATGGTATCAGGCGTTTATGCTTGGAAAGAGGAATCAACAAGCCGGTGATTATCGTCTTGCCGAGCAGGCATACATCCGGTCGATCGAACGCGATGATCAGTATGCGGAAACCTGGTTTCGGCTGGGTGAATGCCGATTCGCTCAGGGGGATACGACCGGAGCCCGTGCGGCGTTTGAAGCGGCGTTGGAACGGGATGCTTATGCTTCCCGCTGCCTGCCGGAAACCAATCGGATGATCCGCGATATGGCAGCGGAAATGAACGTAATCCTCATCGATCTGGATGGTGCTCTTTCGGAACGGTCTCCCGGGGGGATCGCCGGTTCGGAATTTTTTCTGGACCATGTGCACCTCAATGCTGCCGGAATCGCCGTTGCTGTGGAGCTGTTTTTTCATGCACTGATGGGACCGGATATCCAGCCGGAGGAACTGCCCGAACAAACTACCGGTTTTTTTGGAGACAGGATTTCATGGGATGGAACATCGTTTGATGTGATTCGCCAGGTATTACGCATGGCTTTAATGCATAATCAGGTCGAGTTGTCGCTGAATTTATGCGGAGCACTGAATACTTGGATCGAGCGGATGGTTGATACTGAGGAGGCATCGGGCGTAAAGCGGCAGACGTTGGAGGGGATTGAGCGACGTACGGAAGCAGTCCGCAGAGCGCTGAAATCATTTGTGGATTGGGAAACAATCCGCCTGCTGGATGAAGAGGAGATGCCTGATGATTCGGAGCGAACCCGGCAGATGAGACGTCAAATGATCGATGCGTTGCGGCTGGTTGGGGACCCCAGTGTGGACGCGGCGTTTGAAACTGGTTTCATTCAAAGAATGGGAATCGAGACCGATCCGGGTGAACGACATCGGTACCGAATTGAGCACGAGGTGAGAATGCAATGAAATGTGTTTGTATCTACGGTAATCCCAAAACCGGTGGTTTTGTTCACGACTGCCTTGATTTTATTACGGATCGTCTGGAATCACAGCATGTTGACATGCAGCGTATCCGCTTGAATGAGGCGCGAATCAGCGATTGTACCGGGTGTTTTACCTGCCTGCGTACCGGACGATGCGTTATCGATGACGACATGACCGCGATCATTGCGGCCATGCGAGAAGCGGACGGGTATATTACCGGTGCATCCGTCCGGAACGGCATGGTTCCCGCTCTGTTCAAGCGGTTCTATGAACGGGTTACATACACGATGGGATTCACTCGCGAACTGCGCGGTAAATACGTTCTGGCGATTGGCGCTGTTGGTGTCGCCGGCGGTCGCTCCACTCTCGGAAAAATTTTACCATTTAAAGAATACGATACATTTGTTTCCGATTTCCTTTTTTTCAAAACAGGGATACCCACCCGGCTTACGGTGGATGCAGTGCTCCCACGCCTGCAACGCGCAGTCAACCGGTTTTATACCGTCCTAGAACAGCAACCTCCGCTGCCGTTCAGGGTTCGGATCAATGCCCGGATCAGCGACGCCATCTTCCGCACGTTTCTCTTTGGGAAGAATCCGGACGGCGTTTACGACTATGTGATCGATCATTGGAAAAAGAAAGGCCTGATGCCATCCTCGGGGCAATCCGATCCACCGGATCACAGCCCGTGCTGATCGCGATGGTAGTAATCTGGAACTCAGCTCACACACGTGATATCCGGCTGTTCCAGCAGAAAATACTCGTATTCAAATATCCACGACTACAGCAGCGTTTCAGCGATATCACGATGTGCCCAACACTGATAGTTCCCAGCTAAATACACCAGCGTGAATGCTGGAAGTGATCGCACCCAGAAATACTCCACTGGAATCGGCTGACCGGGGAGCGTCCCGATGACAATCAAGCGAATATTCTCTTCACTGACCAGCCGGCTCCAGGCGGCTGGGTCCTCGGTGACGACGAGCGGTGCAAATGGTCGATCGCCGGCCCAGGATCGGCCGGGGTCCCCGTCCCGAGATAAATATCGGACGGTATTCAAAAGTCTGGGACCGTTTAAGGGATAGGGTGTATTGAACCCGGTGAATGCAACAGCAAAACCCGAACTCGATGATCGCTGCTGTACACCCACCATCCATCGGGCGATATCACCTAGCTCGCTCGCGTGAGCGTTCCATTTTGTGGATTCGTAATGGGATACTATCAATGGAACACCGGCAGTAGCCGCAAGAAATCCTGCGCAGACAAGACTCATCATCGATCGGCGACCGGGTGCTTTCCGATTGACACGCAGGGTTTTCCAGTACGCCAGACCGGTCAGAGATACGGTGAGAACGATCATCAGTACTGTCTGACGGGGATTTCGTGGTGTCAAGACCGCCGTTGCAATGATGATACCGTACATCACCCGCAGTGAAGAGAACCGGAATGATGTCCAGCGAGTCATCGGGATAGGCTGTCGTTTTTCCCCCGGAATTCCCTTCGGCGAGATGATCTGGTGATGGATCCATGCTCCAATAGAGGGAGCCAGGAGCCACAGAGCTGGCAGGAAAAATCGTGGGTGGTAGCGATAGGGCAGGAAGAAGAATTGGATTCCCATAACGGCAGGGATGAAGTGAGAGAAGTGCAGGGAGCGGGATCGAATGATCCGTATCAGAGCCAATCCGTACAGGATGACAGCGAGCATTCCAGGAATACCGATGGTTGTGATTAGTGCAGAAAAAGTGAATTGATTCATGAAATCGAATCGATGAAATCCATGCCGGATGATGTGCGATCGGCTGATGATTCCGGGAAGCAGTTCATGATTTCTCAATGTGAGTGCATACGGAAACAACGGGTTTCCATTGAGAATCCAATTTCGCATGTGCCAAAATGAACCGATTAGACCCACCGTGGCTATCCATACTGCGTAATGGTGAAGGGGAATGCGCCGCGTGCGGATCAGGCGGATGCATCCCCAGATGACGAGAGGAAGAGCGTAGAAAGCGCCGAATCCTTTCAGGCCGATAACGAGACCGGTCGTCATGCCGAATGTGGCAGTCTGAAACAGTGACCCATCATGAGGGTTCAGTCGGACAACGGAATAGTAAAGCAAGGCAATGGCTCCAGCCAGGGCAATATCGGAAAAAGCCGTCGCGATCCAGCCGGAAACGAGCGGCATCAGTCCAATGATGGTCACGGCGGCAGTTGCGGCCGGCCGGGAGCACCGATTGATCAGAATAGCTGTCCGGAGTGCAATCAGGCCGAGTATCCAGAAGGGAACCTGATGAAATCGGCCGATTATATCACTGCGAAAGGGACTCATCAGAAAATGCGCAATCAGCGCGCTGTGATGGGGATAGAACGGAGGTCCCGGGTCGCCTGTAGGCTGAACGCATGCCCGTAAATCATGCCAATGGCACCATTCAGCGGGAAAAGCCAGATGATAGGTCCAGACATCCGTTCCTCCCGGTGCGTCGGGCCAGGCGAAGATAATGGCCGCTGCTCCGGCTGTAAAAGGCAGGATATTCAGAGCGAATTGAATTGAATCGAATCGATCGGTGAGAATAAAACAATCAGTATCTGACAGATTGTGCCGGAGAGAAGAGGCGCGTTTGAGCAGGTTTTTGTTTCGATGTAATGCGGCGATCGTTATTATTCCTGTGATCACGGCATGCATGAGTAGTAGATACAGGATTTCCAGTCTGCCGAAATACCCGAGGAACAGCGATACGAATATCAGTTGAGCCAGAGCGGTGATTGTGCCATCCAATCGACCGGTGGAACCGGATTGTCCGGACCATTGGGTCCAGGACCGGGCGGTGAGAGCCAGGCACATGATGAGACTAAACAAGATGGGAAATCCGAAAACGAGTGTCATCGAATCAGGATTGTAAAGTGAAGCGGCGTTCAGGTCCAGCGGGGAGTTCCAGACCAACGCAGAATCACCCCTTCTTGCAGTGGCGATCTTGTCTGCGATGCCGACGCTGTGCGCACAAACCTATTCTGGGAACGAAGTCGGCGGGGGGAAACGGTTATTGGAATGCCAGGGATTGGATGAAGCGGTAGTGATCGAGTATGATGATAGATAGAAGGAGAAAGGAGTGTCATCAGGTGAAATGAACGAGGCAGGCAATGTTCGGTGGAATCGTTTTGCTGAATCGGTGTCGCGCCGGGAATTTTTAATGGGGATGGGTGCTTCGGTGGCGGCAATGTGTTTGCCGGGAAAGGTTCTGGCTGGTCCGGACGGGCATTATGGCCCGTTGACGGAAAGCCCGGCCCGATTTTACCGGAAACTCGATCACGATCGTGTTCAATGCGTGCAGTGCTTTCGAGGGTGTTTGATTGCCGAGGGGAAATCCGGTGCGTGTGAAATCCGAATCAACCGAGGGGGGGAATTGAAAACGGTATCGTATGGTAATCCGGGTGCCATCAACGTGGACCCCATTGAAAAGAAGCCGTTTTTTCATGTGCTTCCCGGAACATCGTCATTTTCGATCGCGGCTGTCGGGTGCAACATCGATTGTGATTTTTGTCAGAACTGGCAGATCGCGCAGGTTTCGCCGGGGCGATTGCAGGTTGATTCGCGCACGCCGGAGCAGATTGCTTCGGAGGCTGTAAACGCTCGCTGTACAACGATTGCCTATACGTATTCCGAGCCGGTGGTATGGTCGGAGTATGTTCTGGACTGCACTCGGGCAGGTTTGAAAAAAGGAATCCGATCGGTGGTTGTATCCAATGGAAGTTGGTCCGGGGAGGTTCTTCGGGAGTTGACGCGGGTTGTGACGGCCATCAAGGTGGATTTGAAATCCATTAATTCAGCGTATTATGAGCGTATCTGCCATGGTGATATCCGACCCGTGCTGGATAACATTGTTGCCATCCGGCGATCGGGTGTATGGCTTGAATTGGTCAACCTGGTTGTCCCGACTCTGAACGATACGCCGGAGGAGTTCCGTAAAATGGCCCAATGGATCCGGGAGTATCTCGGGACGGATGTTCCATTGCACTTTTCGCGGTTTCACCCGATGTATCGTCTTCAGCATCTCGCTCCGACCCCGTTGAAGACGTTGAATCAAGCGCGGGATATTGCGCTGGCGGAGGGTTTGTCCTACGTCTATATCGGGAATGTGCCCTCGCATGCGGGGGAGAACACGGTATGCAGGGGATGCGGGAAGACATTGATCCATCGGTCCGGCTATCAAGTCAAGATCGTCGGTATGACTGCAGGTCGATGCTCCGCTTGCGGCACATCGGTGCCGGGAGTATGGGCCACATCACCGGATACGACATCCTTATAGGACCAGAATACTGCTTTTCCTTACAGGTTCTATTTCCGATACATGATTTCAGTTTGATTCCGAATGTGCATTCAACACTTGAATAGCCGGAAAGGAAACCGGGTCAGCGGTATCGGATGTAAGCGTTGTCGCATTATCGACAGGGCGTTCACCGATGACGATTTCCGTGCGTAGGCTTTGTTTCTGTCGGTCAAAGTCAACTGGCATGCGGGTGCCCGGTGGCAGTTCGTGGACGATTTTACCGAGGTGTAGAGGATCTCGGACCTCGGTGAGGTTGATGCAACGGATATGGTCGCCGAGTTGGAGGCCGGCGTGATCAGCGGGGCTGTCGGGAACGACATGAACGACCTGCAGGAATGTATCGCCGGTGAACCGATCGGCCATTTTCTGGACGCTGACGCCGATCCATCCCCGGACGACATGACCCTCGTCGATGATTTGATTGACCACGAGGGTTGCCTGATTGATGGGAACTCCGACGCC
Organism: candidate division CSSED10-310 bacterium; assembly: GCA_016927515.1. Classification (GTDB taxonomy): domain Bacteria; phylum CSSED10-310; class CSSED10-310; order CSSED10-310; family CSSED10-310; genus JAFGMN01. Next base: position 7,589 of record JAFGMN010000121.1, read on the forward strand.
GAAATTGGAGTAAGCGGTTACCTGCGAATTTGCTTCTGGTTTGGTAGCGGATGTCAGCATTCTGACAACCGCGTTGTATCCCATGTCTTCCTCACGACCCAATACGATTCCGGCGAGTTGGCCCCGGCTGTCGATGAGTGCACCGCCGGAGTTGCCGGGTCGCAGGGGAGCTGTAAATTGAAACCAGTGTCGCCCGGTATCCCAGTCTTCCGGTGGAACACCGGCGATTCCTGATGAGATGGTTGGAATACCGCCAATCCCATAACCCAGAAGCAGGAGTGCGGAACCTTCGGGCAGTTTTCCGGCTCGATACGGGATTGGAAGAAGGGTTTGAGCTGTGGAGGTAGCGGCTGCTTTCAGAACGGCCAGATTGGTCAAGTCATCGATTCCGATCACGATTGCTTCAAAAGACTGCCCTTTTGATGTATGCACTGTGATCTGATGCGCGTTATGAACGATAGATGCCGTTGTGACGATGTGCCCGGCGTGATCCCAAACGATGCCGGATCCCATAGAAACATACCATCTTCTGGCTGAAGCATCGGTGTTTTCCAGTCGTTTTTTCAGTGCCTGCCCGAACACACCCATGCGATCTTCCAGCGGCATCTGAGCTTCGATCCGGACGGTTGATGCACGAGCATTTTCGACGATATCGACCAATGTGTCCACCGGTATCGGTGTCTGGCTTTCCGCCGGATGGGTCAGCATGCACATGATGATCCATGCGAAGAATCCACACGGTACTCGGCAGAAATCAATAAATCGTCCGCTCATATCCAACCCGCATGGGGACATTGTCAAGAACATAACTCCGCGCCGGAACAACCGAGTCTCGGGATTTCGCTTCACCCGGACCGGAATCGGAGCCAACGTCTGGGATAAAGTCAACGGAAACCGGGACCATGGGCTGGTGAACGTAACGGTCCAGGTTGTAATCGCGGATGATCCTCGTGTCTGCATCGACAATCATGGCGCTGTCCACTCCAGCAGAATCCAAAAGCCCGGCTAGCATGATGTCGGCATCGCTCTGAATCGTTGTATCGGCATGATCTCTGTGCTCGGATGTGATCATCGGGACAGGGCTTCCGGGTGACAGCGAGGCATCGGACCAGATACCGATAAAAACTCCGATGATCATCGCCGTTGCCGGAACAAAGACCGATCGCCACCCGAAATGCAATCGTCGATCCGTACGAGTGACTTTGTGACGGATTGATGAGTAGATCCGAAACTGCATGTCGGCAGGGGCTGTCAGGGGTGCCATCTGTCTGATCATATGGCCTATTTTCTCGAGCTGATCTCTGGTTTGTCTGCATTGGGAGCAGCGGATCAGGTGAGCTTTGATGGCGTTTGTCTGATCAGAGTCCAGATCCTTGTCGATAAATGCCGATAAGTGTTCTCTTACCTGATGGCAATTCATGGGTTCCTCCGTCATCCGAGAGCGGCTGATGCCGTTGCTCGAGCGCGTTGTAAAGCCGTTACCAATAAGGATCGCCCTCGATTCAACCGTGACTTGACGGTACCTCTCGGAACATCAAGTATCTGGGCGATCTCCTCATAATCATAACCCTCCAATTCCCTCAAAATCAGAGGGGCCCGGTATTTTACCGGGATTCTTTCCAGCGCCTCCGCCACTTCTTCCGCTGCCTCCTTCTGTTCAACATGCTGATCCGGACTAATTGAATCTTCGTCTTCCAAATCCGTGATCACCATCCGGTCATCATCGGCAGGATGGCTGTCGATTGTAACGAATCGCCATCGTTTTCTGCGTCGCAGTTCATTGATCGCCAGGTTCGAGGCGATTCGATAAAGCCACGGAGCGAACCGGCTGCCGGGATGATATCGGCCAGCATTCATGTAAATCCGGACAAACACTTCCTGCGTCAGGTCTTCAGCGAGCTGGCGATCGTTAATCATGCGAAAAATAAAGTTCAATATGCGATCCTGATATCGCTCAAGTAAACGAAGAAATCCGGATTCATCTCCCTGTTGAAATCGACACATCAAATCATCGTCAGAAATCGGCATCGTTCCATCTCTTTCTAAATGCGGCTGATCTCCGGCCGGCATCGACGCTCCTTTATTAATACTGACGACAAGGTATCCAGGTTCCAAAAAATAGAAGCTACTGCGAACGTGTATACCATGCGATCTGCCATTCAGAACAACTGAAGATTCAGAACCATGTTACCTGGTGCTGATCTCTATGTATTCGTTCATCTTCACCGAGAAAGAAATCCAATTGCATCGTTCTGAAATGGTCGTCCAACAGGGATTTCATCTTTTCAATGAATCCTTTGATTGTCGGATGAACGACTACTTTCAACCCGTGAGCATGGGGAATCGGTTTCAGGTTCAGCAGGGCATCGATGATATTCGACGCGGCGACCTGGGGCGCGGTTATTTTTCCGCTTCCATGGCATATCGGGCAGGACTGCAGCAGGGTGCGGGAAAGGCTCTTCTTCAATCGTTTTCGGGTCATTTCAACGAGGCCCATCTGTGTGAAGTCGGAGATATTGACCTTGGATCGATCGAGTAAAAAGCTGTTTCGCAGGCGTTCCACCACGTTGGTCCTGTTTGCCGGCAATTCCATATCGATAAAATCGATGACGATGATACCGCCAATATCGCGTAACCGTATTTGCCGAGCAATAATCTCCGCCGCTTCCAGATTGGTTTTCAGGACGGTTTCTTCGAGGTTCTGTTTTCCCGCATAGCGACCGGTATTGACGTCGATGACCGTCATGGCCTCGGTATCGTCAAAAATGAGGTAACCGCCGGAAGGGAGTGCGACGCGACGGGCAATGGCTTCTTCGAGTGTTTGTTCCAGGTTGAATCGTTCGAAAAGAGGCGTTGCCCGGTCATACAAACGGATACGATCGATCAGTTCCGGAGCGAATGCTCCGACGAATTCACGACATGCATGATACTCGTCCGGCGAATCAATAAACACGCGCTCGAACGTCTCGTCGAACTGATCGCGCATCACGCGTGGAATCGTGTCGAGATCATGATAGATGAGGGCCGGAGGTGCTGTACGATCGGCGTCATCGCGGATCTGCTGACATAATCGACTGAGATAGGCTACGTCCTTCATGAATTCACGGCTCGACATACCCTCCGCCGCCGTCCGCACAATCAAACCCGAATCCGCCGGCCGGATATCCTCGAGAATCTGCTTCAACCGAGTGCGCTCCTGCTCGGACTCGATCCGTTTGGATACACCGACATGCTCCGAGGACGCCATCAAAACCAGATAACGCCCTGGCAACGTGATATGCGTCGTAACTCGAGCCCCCTTCATCTCCATCGGTTCCCGCGTAATCTGCACCAAAATTTTCTGCCCGGGCTGAACCAGTTCATGGATCGATTTCTCCCGGACTCCTTCAGCAAGAGCTTCTGCAGTGCCGCCGAGTTCCGAGTCCAACTCCAAATCCGCTTCCGAAAACTCATCGCTGCCGTCAACCAGTCCCGGACCCTCCTGAACCGGATCGCGCGAGGGATCCAGAATATCGTGAATGTAGAGAAACGCGTCGCGTTTCAGACCGATATCCACGAAAGCGGCTTGGATGCCAGCCAGGACGTTCGTAACCCGACCTTTGTAAATATTTCCCATCAGTCGTCGACTGGATTTTCCTTCGATCGTGAGTTCCGTGAGAATGTCGTTTTCGACAATCGCAATACGTGTAAAACAAGGTGATACATTGATGTACATATTCCGGGTCATGTTCGTTCCATTCCGATCCTGCCAATCCTACTCGTCCTACCAGCCGAACAGTTGCGGAGGGTCCGGTTGTTCAGCCAGCCATCCGAGACGAATTCCGTGAACCCCGTCCAGCGGCATTCCATTCGGCCCGAAAAAGAGTGCCAGAATGTCTTTAAGTGAAGCGTTTGGCTGTGGCGGATTATCCAATACAAGTACGTTACTCACTCCATAGCGCTGCAATCTGCCGTCAATTTCCGGTCCGAAATGCGCTGGCATTGAAACTGCAACTGTATCAGCAATTTGAGAAATAGGATACTCCTTTTCCCTGTTTACACCAGGAACAAAGGCTACGGCATATCGTTGCAATCCGCTCAACGGATTGGCTCCGGTAACGACTTCCAGCGTCCGGAAAGCCATGTGAGGCGGCAGTTCCCGGTTGATACGAACGCGCAGATCAACTGGGTCACACGGATCATTTGTCTGAAACAGAATGGGTTCGGACCAGCGCTCAAAGCCGAGAGGTGCCGGGTTCGTAACCGTGACCCGCGGATGCGGATTGAACCCCTGACTATATGCCAGAGGAATCTTCGCTCGACGTAATGCCCTCACAATGGCCGATACGATTTCCATGTGGGCAAACAAACGGAAATCGCCAAGAACCTGGAAGGCTCCGGCAAACCGGTGATTAACAACCTGTTCCCTTGCCGCCGGGGGGCAATGGGCCGAACGATACGCACGGATCGGTGAAATGGCTACAGGGTCGGTCTCACTGATCGCTTCGGTTGCCAGGGCGTTCGCCCGCGAAAAATCCTTAACCAGTGTGTCTTCGGGAACGCCGGATTGGATAAAAGACCAGGGCATGCCACCTGCTTCCACGGAATAATGCTTCGTCGCTTCCGCTTCGATATCGATACCCATCGATGAGAAAGCCGCCACCCAGTCACTCTCCCGCACTTGCTCATCCCATGCATCCATGCGGCATCCAGCCCGATACGCTGATTCAAGAACATCTCCCAACCGGTGATCACCCCGAGCAAAAACCGCTTCCAATCGACTGGCGAACAGGCTGCTGATGGACAGCTTCACAGTGGCAGGATTGAACGCAGCCCGGAGCATACGACTTCGCCGCTGAATATCCTCACGGCAAGCCTGACCGGTCCATTGGAAGGGTGTATGGGGTTTAGGAATAAAGATGGCGATGGACACACTCAGCGAACAACGAGACCCCGCGGCGGCTCGGCCGATGCCGGCAATCCGGTGAATAAGATCGATGATCCCGGTGACATCATCATCGGTTTCGAACGGCAGCCCGATCATGAAATACAATTTGAGTTGACTCCAACCTGCCTGAAAGATCGATGTGACGCTGTCCAGAAGCCGCTGTCGCGCATACGGTTTTCCGATGACGGCTCGCAGCCGATCCGTGCCGGCTTCAGGAGCCAGTGTAAACCCGGTTTTTCGCACTTGACGGATCGGTTCAACCACGGTGGCCGTTAATTTTTCCGGTCGCAGGGACGGGAGAGAAACCGAAACGTTAAGAGGCTGTAAAACGGGCATCAATCCGGTGATCAACGATTCGATCGATGGATAATCGGCAATGTTCAGCGAAAGAAGAGAAATTTCTTCATAACCGGTTTGCGACAAGCTCGAATCGATGATTTTTCGGATGGTTTCAGGGGAACGATTCCGTACGGGCGAATAGTATACACGAGCCTGACAGAAACGGCATTGCCGCGGGCAACCCCTAGCACATTCCACGACGACGCGTTCATGCACGGGACGACACATGGGAACCAGCGGGGGATCGGGATAAGGTGCTGATTCCAGGTCAGCGATCATCTGCCGGTGGATCGTCACGCCGTCAGCGTCTGGATGGATGCCGTGAACGGCCGGAACATACATACCCGGGCATGTGGCCAGGCGAACCGAACGCTCCACACGCGGTCCATTCCGCACGGCATCGATGATCATCGGTACGACTCCCTCCGCGTCGCCAATGAGGAAACCATCGAAAAACGGGGACAACGGCAATGGATTCATCGTTGCAATGCCGCCTCCGATAACCAGGGGAGTGTCTGCTGAGCGACAGGAATGGCGAAGCGGTATCCTCCCCAGCTCGAGAATTGTGAGGATGTTTGTATACGTCAACTCGTGCGGTAGGGTGATCATCAGGAGATCGCACTGATCAAGTGGCGTGCCGGATTCGAGGGTGACCAGCGGCTGGCTGGTATCCCGGAGCTGCTTTTCCATATCCGGCCAGGGGGCAAACGCACGTTCCACCGATACACCGGGCAGGGTCCGGAGAATGTGATACAGGATCTGCAAACCATAGTGGGACATTCCGATTTCGTACACATCGGGATAGCACAAAACCACCGTGATGTTGGTGGGGGTGAGGGGATCGGCGAGGTGCCATTCGCATCCGGCATATCGTCCGGGTCGTTGAATGCCGGTTGGAGCAGGAAATCGTTTTTTATGTTGTTTTTTTCGTCGCATGGAAGGATCAATCCTATGATTGGTATACGGAGAAGCTGCGCATTCCGATGTTTAAAATGAAAGCCAGCGAGACGAAGTTCGTCAAACAGGCTGAACCGCCGTAGCTCATGAGCGGTAATGGAAGCCCGGTAATCGGCATCAGGCCGATGACCATACCGGTGTTGATAAAAATCTGACAAAACAAGATGCTTGTCAAACCGACACACACATAGGTCCCAAACAGATCGTTGGCTTTCCGGGCGATGGTCAGGCAACGGAATGTCAGGAAAATGAAGAGACTCAGCAAGAGAACGGCTCCGATGAAGCCCCTTTCTTCCCCCCAAACGGCGAAGATGAAATCGGTATCCTGAACCGGGAGAAAATCCAGATGGCTTTGTGGGCCCTGCTTGAACCCCTTGCCGGTCAAACCACCCGAACCGAATGCGATTTTCGATTGGATCAATTGGTATCCGGAGCCGAGGGGGTCGGCTTCGGGATCGAGAAAGCTGGTGATGCGCTTCATTTGATACGGTTTGATCACGTGCGGTGCGACGAATGCCAGAGGGAGAGTCAGGCAGAGCACAATGATGATCATGGTTCGAACCCTGAAACCGCTGACGAAAACCATGGCAAGGAAGACAGGTGGAAGTATGAGGGATGTGCCGAGATCGGGCTGTTTTAAAATCATGATCAACGGAATGATCATGATACCTGCCGGCATCAGTAGTTGCCGCAAGGACGGTGGATTTCCCCGCCATCGTTCCATCCAGCGTGCGAGCATCAGAACGATCGCCGGTTTGGCAAACTCACTCGGTTGAAGACGGAATTGAATGAAAGGAATCAGTATCCATCTGCGAACACCTAACTCCGTCCGGCCATGCAGCAGGAGAAACACCAGGAATGCGATGACAACGAGATACAGTACGGGAGCCACTTTTTTTAATAGACGGTAATCTATCGCCAGCGAACCGAAGAGACACAGAATTCCCAGGATGGTCCAAGCAATTTGCTTCTGGTAATCAGCCGGCGGTGGATCGTCGCTGGTGACACTGTAGATCGTTAAGATACCCAAAAACCCAATGATAAGAACCAGCGAAAGCAGGACAAAATCGAAATGCTCCAAATAGCGCCGAATCATCGCCCGTTTCCCATTCTCTCGAGTGCGGATACGGTTGATTCATGTAACCCCATACTCTCACCTGATGCGACAATGACGTGATCTGAATCCGAGCTTCTTTCACTAGAATCCGCTGTTTCTTTGCCAGAATCCGCCGGAACTTCCGATTCGCTTTGTTTGATGGTATACCATTTCATAAAGACGTCCCGAGCGATGACTGCCTTTTGCTTTGCGCCATGTTTCCCGCCGTTCTCGATGACAACCACGACGACGACTTCCGGTTTGTCTACGGGAGCGAATCCTGCGAACCAGTTATGGTCCCAGAATTTGGAGGGTGTTTCGCTTTCCGATTCGAACCCCATTTGTTTCAGGGTTTTCGTGCTGATCACTTGAGCTGTGCCCGTTTTACCGGCAATGGTGAAATCGAGGGATTTCATTGTTCGGGCCGTGCCGTGTTCTCCAGCAATCACTTCGCGCAACCCAGCGATTACGGTATCCCAGAACGGTTCTGGTAGCGATAGCTTTCGAATGGGTTCTGGATCAAGTATCCGGGATTCCCGCGCGGTGTGCCCGATAATGGAATGGACGAGTTTGGGCTTGAATAGAATGCCGCGATTTGCTGTCATCGCCATCAGACAGGCTATCTGGATCGGAGTACACGTCACACCACCCTGCCCGATGGATACGGAAATGGTTTCTCCGGGCCACCATTCATCATTGAATGTAGCCATTTTCCATTCCCGATCGGGAATGAAACCGCTTTTTTCATTTGGCAGTTCGATCCCCGTGTGGGATCCGAGACAGAAATTCCGGGCGGTGGATGTAATCATGTCGATTCCCGTCTTCAAACCGGCTTGATAAAAATAGACATTGCATGATCCTTCCAGCGCGTGAGCGAGGTCGACTGTTCCGTGTCCGTATACGTTCCAGCATTTGTAGACATGGTCGGAAAACTTAAAAGCGCCGTTACAGAAATAGGTTGTTCCGGGGGAGAGGGCTCCGCTGTGGAGGCCGGCGACTGCCGTGACGACTTTGAATATGGATCCTGGCGGAGCTTGGAACTGGATGGCTCGATTGAGAAGTGGATTATCCGGATTGACATTGATGGAATTCCACTGATCGGCGGAGAGGCCGGCTGCAAATGCGTTGGGATCGAAACCGGGCCGGGAAACCAACGCCAGGATATCACCTGAGCGGGGATCCAACACGATGATTGATCCTTTATAAGGTTCCATGCATTGTTCGCATGTCCTTTGCA
>JAFGMN010000122.1 GCA_016927515.1 candidate division CSSED10-310 bacterium
AATACCGGTCAGCAGGCCATATTTTTTGCTCAACCCAGTCCCGTGGATTGCGGCCTCCACCCGGACAAATCACAAGAAACTGACCGGATTCCAAACCCCGGTCACGCAGTCGGCACGCCATCTCCGCCAATACCCCGGAATCCACCGAAAAAACCAGCTGGGTATCCTGCACATCGATTCCCATGTTCCGGACAACATCCAAAAAATCTTCCCCGACGTACCGATTTCGTTCACGGCGCCACGGCGATGGCATATGAACCCATCGAGATCCTGCTCCCGCTACAGGAGCTGCAATTTGAGCCGCTCCGGTCAACCGGGCAAACAGATGCATGGCGGGGGCCGGCTGAAAAAGAACGCAGACATCGTATCTTTCTTTTCGCAGCCTGCCGATCAGCCTCACCCGATCAATCCAGCGATGGTCGTGAAAAACAGCATCATCCACGGCAATGACCCGATCAATGTCCGGATTGCGTTCGAGAATCGGCGCTGACCAGACCCCGGTCAAATAATGGATGCTCGCCTGCGGGAAATGCCGTCGAACCGCCCGGATTGCCGGCGTCGTCATCAGCACATCTCCCATTGCATGGGTCTTTACCATTAAAATGCCGGCTGGTTTGCCATGAACGAACGTTTTTCCCATCGAGGCCGACTCAGGCAACAACGCGTAGCAATTGGATCAGCAGACCAGTCAGCAGACGTCCGGCAACGCCGACAAAAATGCACGCGATCCAGGGTGATAGATCCAACCCTCCTGCGGGAGGCATAAAACGCCGGATCGGCATCAGCAACGGTTCCGTTAAAACAAACACCAAGTTGATCACAGGATTGCGTATTTCCGCGCCGACCCAAGAGAAAATGACGGCAACGATCAGAAGAACGATGATGAATTTATAAACACCGATCACGGCTATGAGTAGTTGGAGGAGAGATACGAGCCAGGATTGCCACGTGACGAGATACGAAAGAGAAGACTCAGCTTGCACACTGCGCATGCCGGTGAAAAGAATCGTGCCGATGAATAATGCCAGCACCAATGCACCAATCAGAGTCGATGATTTCGATCCGCCGGCTTTGCCGGAAAACGGTTTTTCAAAGGGTTTGACAACCTGGCGCAGAAAAGAGGACAGTGGGTTACGCATGTAGGATGGTATCATCAATAAAACAAAAACACCGAAAGCGAAAAACCGTAAAAGAAACACAATCAGGATTTGAACGCTTTGGGTAATCGCTCCCGCATATCCCAGATCGGTCAGACCCCAGTAGGAAACAACGCGCAGAATGAGGAGCCCCAAAATCGCCAGTATAGGCGTGTAGTCGAAACCAAACCGAGTCGGTCGGATTTTTTTTCTCAATTTTGAAAGCACTGGCTCGGTTAAAACATCCACAGGACGCAAAACGGAATTAAAATAAAACTCCCTCGGATCAATAATAGTCTTCATGAGGAAAAATATTATCATCACATTGACCAGAATATCGATTGTCTGAACCACTGAAAGCCCCATGATGCCTCCCTGCACTTCGCGTCGCTGATCTATCGCTCTCCAAAAATCGCCGTTCCGACTCTCACCAGTGTAGCGCCTTCCTCTATGGCAATCCAATAGTCACTACTCATACCCATGGACAACTCGAGTTCGCTCTCCTCAAGGATCCCCCGGTCCAATATCGCTTTCTCCGCCAATCGGCGAAGTCCCCGGAAAACCGGCCGAGAATCTTCGGGATTCATCGAAAACGGCGGAATCGTCATCAATCCGCTCAACTGAAGATGCTGGCTCGCCATAATCCAATCAATCACCGGCAGAATATCCCCCTCCGCTAAACCAAACTTGCTCTCTTCCCCGGAAACATTGACCTGAATCAACACTGTCACGCACGCATCCGCCAGTTTCGCTCGTTTATCCAGTTCCATTACGAGTTTCAGGGAATCGATGGAATGGATCATATCAAACAACCTCACCGCTGATCGAGCTTTATTGGTCTGTAAATGACCAATCAAATGCCACTCGATGTCCGAGCGCATGGCGTGGATCTTGTTTTCGGCTTCCTGTATTCGGTTTTCACCAAACAACAGCTGACCTGCATCGCAGGCTTCACGAATCGCTTCCACAGTCTGGTTTTTCGACACCGCCACCAGGCGAACCCGGGAAGCGACCCGGCCGGCTCGACGGGCAGCATGTTCGATTGTACGACGCACTTCGATGAGATTGTCTCGGATCGTCATGTCCACCTCCATCAATAAGGATAACACATTCCGGTCGATTGAAGAATCCGGTTTGACCTGCTTTAATGAGCGAATGATTGCGCTGACACCATCTCAAAAAGAAAGAATAACTGATACCCTTGTTGTGCTCATTGGAACGTTCCCCATCTTTCGTCCTCTTATCGAACCCCGGTTTTTCTGGTCTCATGAAAATGCCTATTTTCTATGGCGGGTCGCCAGTGTGCATCACAATGTTTTAGATGGAGCCCCTTTTTGCCGCTGGTTTCCTGACTTCGCCCGGGGTTTTGGTCTGCCATTTCTCGAGTTTTACCCGGTGCTGCCGGTAACAATCGGTGAGCTGTTCAGGTTAACGGGGATTTCAACAATCACGAGTGTCAAGCTCACAATTGGTGTGATCACGCTGTTCGCCGCTGGCGGAGCTTATCGATTGGGTCGAACGGCTTGGGGACGGTGGGGAGGCATCATCACATCGATTCTTTTCAGCTACGCTCCATACAAACTTGTCAATCTATATGTTCGTGGAGATATCAACGAATATCTCGCCATGGCTGCTCTGCCCTGGGCTTTATGGATTGTTCTGACTCGCGTCCAGCAGGCTGATTCCCGGTGGATATCGTTTCCGACAATCATTATTATGATGATAATCAGCGTCACTCACTATCCTTCCTGCGTCATTCAATATCCCTTTATTATACTCTGGATCATCTGCCTTTCCTTTTCCGCCCCTCGTCCCGTTCGCTTTTTTTTCCAGCATGCCCTTTCCGTGGCAATCGCCCTGGTTCTTTCCTCAACATTCTGGTTGTCGGCTTTCCTTTCCCGCCACCTGGTTCAGATGGAGGGAATGACGCAAGGATTTGCGGATTACAGAAACCATTTCATCGAAATGCCTCAGTGGTTCTCCATGTATTGGAATTTCGGCGCGAGTGTCAAAGGTCCTGGGGATGCCATTTCCTTTCAACTTGGAAATCTGTCGATTCTGCTGATTCTTGTTTCGATTCCCCTGATTCCAGGTATCTTTCGGTGGGTTCGAGTGCAAAAATGGACGATCATTGCAGCTTGTTCAGGTATTGGTATCAGTCTTTTTCTCATGCACGCCATCTCCCACCCCGTCTGGAAGGTAATCCCCCTCCTGCCCATGCTGCAGTTTCCTTACCGTATTCTCGTCATTCCAGCGGTTCTGCTGCCATTTCTCGCAGGTATGTCCGGGCAATGGATCAACCGTATTCCCCGACGGTGGCAATTCCCTACAGTCACCGGTATCACAGTGCTCGTTATCGCAGCATCCGTTTCCATGTGCCGAGTCGCCGCCTTTATGAATCTCACCGAAGATGATCTGGATCGTGAAAGCATCCGCTTGGCGGCTCATACACACTGCACTGGCGAGTACATCCCCAAACCGGTAGGCAACCGTTTTCCGCCCCCCAAACCCGTCTCTTTCACTCTACAAAAGATACCCGAAACCGGCTTTTCCCGCGAGCAGACCGAGGCCCGTTTGAACACCTGGCTCGAAACAGCCTCGGGAGTGGAAACGTGGGAGGGAGGCGTAATCCGCCTGGGAAATGCGACGACACGCCCCGGAGGGATCGATGTGCTCGCAGGGAAGATGACGCTATCCGCGGAAGGAGGCAGTCCCGTGAACCGGTGGTTTACCGTTGAGTCCCAAACGCCAGGTATTCTCCGAGTTAACCAGTTTTTCTTCGAAGGCTGGACCGCACGGATTGACCAAACCGCCGTCGTTGCGGAACCGGATTTGCACACCGGATTGATATGCATTGACATTCCTCCCGGCACACACCGGGTTGAACTGCGTTATCACAACCTGCCGATCGCTCAGAAACTTCTTAAAATCAGTTGGATCGTTCTCATCCTTCTGATATGTTTTTATGTTATCGAAAAAAGAAAGAGCCGTTTTCATGCGTAAACTCGATCGAATCCATGTTCTTTTATGGTCGATATATGGACTGATAAGCATCGTGTATCTTTTTGCCGGATCTATTCACCTGGACGAAGGCGCTTACATGTATGCCGCTAATGCCGTCTTCGACGGGAAACTTCTCTACCGCGATTTCTTTTTTCTTCAGCCACCCTTGCAACCCATCGTTTATGGCTTCGTCCAGTTTTTCTGCCACGGTCTGCTTGCCGGCAGATTGACATCCATCCTACTGGGCTGTTTCACAACCATTATTCTCATACGCCTCTCGGAGCGGCTATCACCCGGAAACCGCTCCAGCAGTCGCATCTTTCTCGCGCTCATGGTGATGAGTCCCTTTCAACTCTACTTCTTTTCCATTACCCGCTTATACGCATTAACCGCGTTTTTCATCGCTGCGGGATGCTACTTTCTGTTTCGGAATAATCGACCGGATCGCATGGACAGCTTGGCAGGGATGGTCTTACTCGCTCTGGCTCTGGGTACCCGATTGACCGTTTTGCCCCTCGTTTTCTTCGCTGGCGTATATGTCCTGCTGACAGCGAGAAATCATGTGACGAAAATCCTGTCACTCACCGCAGCCGGAGTTACGTTGGCAGCCGTTTACACCCCATGTATCCTGATCGCGGGTATCGATCGTCTCGGGTTTAATCTACTGGGCATGAACCTCAGTCTCCATTCCAACAACCTGTCCGCTAACCTGATCCAGAAAGCGAGAGCAACGGTTCAACTGCTCCAGTTTTACTTCTTTGCATGGCTGATGTTCCTTCCGATTGCCGTCGATGCCATCCGGGTTTTGTTCCATCGACCTGCCCGGCAGTGGCTTCATTCGTTCAAACAGCCACGCATCGCCCTCTGGATCCTGACCCTCAGCACCCTCAGCGTCCATACCATCGCCAAGTTATACCAAGTCAGCTACCAAACCATTATCATGCCGGTTTTTTTCGTTCTTCTGGCAAATGAATGGTCTCGGAAAATGTCCACGCTTCCCCGAGATTCCCGACGAATCGCCACCATTGCATTCAGCGTATTCGTCTTCGTCGGTATCCTGGCATACGGTCGGACATCCCTGTCGATCATCGATGGCAAACCCGCTCTGCTGGCACTCTGGGAGCAGGCTGATTTCATCCGGAATCATACTTCATTGGGTGATCGGGTTTTTTCAGCGGACTCCCCCCTCGCTGCCACAGAAGCTCGTCGAGATATTCTACCCGGTATGGCCTCCAGCGACCTCTTCGCCGGTTGGTCTACCGAACAATGCCGGCAATTCAACGTTCTGAACTTCGAGATCCTGCGCGAATACGTTTCCAACCAGTCCGCTGCCTTGCTCATCGCCGGTGACCTTTCCTTCAACCTGTCTTTACCTTTTCTTGAACCCGTGCCAGCATCGGAACGAGAAGCACTGTGGAATCTCATTCATAGCAAGTATACGCAAGTCAATACGTTCCCGAATATCATGCTCCCCGGCACCTCAACCCACTACTTTGTCCCTCGCGACGCCAGCGAGTCAACCCCTTCAAAACTCCTGCTGTTCGGAATCGATGCCGCTGCATGGAACGTCGTGAAACCACTCTGTGACCAAGGGTTTCTACCCCATATCCAGGCAGCACTGACCACGGGTTACGCTGCGGACATGGAAACCCTCGACCCGACCGTTTCCGTCATGTTGTGGACAACAATCGCCACTGGCATGCTCCCGGAAAACCATGGCATTAACAACTGGTTGTCCGAAGGTATGGATACATCGGGGCAACTCGCCATCACCAGCGATCGGCGCAAGGTACCGGCATTCTGGAACACCATGTCAACGCGCCGAATTCTTCTGGCAAATTGGTGGGCAACGTGGCCGGTTGAGCCGATACCCGGTGTCATGATCTCCAATCGAACCCATTTCAGGGATTTGCCGCATACGGTGTATCCACCGGAAGAAGCTGACTTTATCCGCGGAATTTCGATGATCAGCCGGAGTGAGTTGGAAGCGGAATTGACGCGGTGGAATCCTGAAGGCCGACCCATCCGGTTACCGGAGTTTTTTTCGCAGCAACTGATCAAGGATCATTTTTATCTGGATGCAACTCACCGCATGCTTCTCCAGTCGTCGTTTGATCTGGTCGCTGTTTTTGTCCGAGGAGTTGACATTCTTGAACACGAATTCCTTCGTGACGTGCATCGGGATGACATGGCGATCCCCGTAGTTCCGGAGAATCAGCATGGCATTGTCAAAGCGTATTATCGCTATCTGGATCATTGGCTCGGGACGCTGCAGACCGTGATGGGTCCGGATACGGGTGTTCTTATCGTTTCGGATCATGGGATGGATCCCGTCACCGAATTGCCACCATTGATTGAAGGACTGGATATCAACAAGCTATTGAAAAAGCTGGAAAACGAATCGAACGGCAGGATGTCGACAGCCGATTTTGCAGATAACCACCGGTATCCACCCGGACTGCAACGGGGACTCGCCTGGATTGGCTCCGACCATCCAACGGATACCCGCATCGATGAAATGATGCAGGCTCTGAGCGATCTCATGTGCGATGGTCGAACTGTGTTTCATTCCATCACACGGGGACCGGACACAGGTGAAGTTATTCACTGTGTGCTGGATCCGAATCCCGGTTTTAAGTCAGTTATCCGATGGCACACACGGGACATTCCGCTCATGTCAGTGACCAGTATGATCATCCATCCCCGTTCAGGGCAGCACTGGCACGCTCCCGACGGTTTATTCCTCGTGTCGGGTCCCGGTATCAGAAAAACTGAACAGCAAGGGCGTATCCGGATTCAGGACATCATGCCGACAATGATGCACTGGATGAACCATCCCATTGCCAAAAATCTGGATGGACGCGTTCATGATGAAATTTTTACCGAAGGCTTCATGAAATCGCATCCGATCACGTGGGTTGAAACGTACGGAACCCGGTCAACCGTTGAACCGGTCGCTGCTCCCGCATCGGTTGAGGCGAGCATTCGTGATGAACTCGAAAGCCTGGGATACATCCAGGTGTCTACCCCATGATTGGCATCATGAGAGGGATCGGGTAAGATGCCACCGTGAACTCCGGATGTGAGGTTCACCATCGAAACGAATAAATACGCGAATGGGAGGCTGACGATGAAAAACGAAGTGCAGATTTCGGTAGACCTGTCGAATCTCATGGCTGGAAAAATCGGTAAAGAACATGGATTGACGGATGCGGAATGGAAGTCCGCCCGAAAAAACGCCACCCGGGTAATAAACGAATGCCTGGCGCGATTTGGAGCGGACGACGTGGGATTTATGAAGCTTCCATGCCACACCCAATACCTTCATGATATCCAGGCATTGGCAGAGAAGCATCGGTATCGCTGGGAAAATCTACTGATTTTCGGTATTGGCGGATCAGCGCTGGGAGTCAGCCTACTGTTTGATGCGTTATGTCATCCGTATCATAACCATATCGATAGCGAGTTACGGAATCATGTGCCGCGGTTGTTTGTGGTCGATAACATTGATCCCGAGCTGATTTCGGGGTTAAAACCGGTAATCAACCCGAAGAAAACCCTGAGTTGCATCATCACCAAATCCGGAGGCACGGTTGAAACATGGGGTAACTATTTTCAGTATGCAACGGTTTTCAATCAGACACCCGATTCGGGACAGGTCATCGCCATCACCGATCCCGAAACTGGTTTTCTGCGGAAGTTTGCTGAAATTCAGGGATGGGATATTCTTCCGATTCCATCCGATGTCGGAGGCCGGTTTTCCGTTCTGACTCCTGTCGGCCTCTTTCCAGCCGCCATACTGAATATCGATATCGTCCGGTTGATGGATGGCGCTCGGACAATGCATGACCGCTGTGTTTCCACTGATTTTGACCAGAATCCCGCACTCCAACTCGCCACCGCATCCTGGTCTTTCATGACATCGAAAAAAAAGCCCATCTCCGTCATGATGCCATATGCTAATTCTCTCGCTTCGTTCTCCGACTGGTATCGCCAGTTGTGGGCCGAAAGTCTAGGGAAAATGGTTAATACCGAAGGGAAAACGGTGTTCGCAGGACAGACCCCCGTCAACGCACTTGGCGCTACGGATCAGCATTCCCAAATCCAGTTGTATAGGGAAGGCCCCAACGACAAAGTCATTACTTTTCTGCATGTCGATTCCTTCCGTTTCGGTGGCCCCATGAACAACGCTCCAGAAGAAACGCCACTGGAACATCTCCGCCTCCTGGATACCGCTGAAATTCTCGGAATCGAATTGATCGGAACCCGCGATGCATTAACGGAAAGTCGGCGACCCAATCTGACTGTAAAAATACCGGCGGTGACACCCTACTGTATGGGTCAATTGATTTATCTTTACGAAATGGTGACCTACCTGACCGGACTGCTATTACAGATCAATCCGTTCGATCAGCCGGGTGTTGAGGCAGGAAAAATCAACGCCAAAAAAATGATTCGCGAGCTGTACGAAACCCGATCCCAAGCATCCGATAAAAACTGATCATCACCAAGGGACCATCATCACCGGATCAGCTTTTCGAATCCGGTCGGTAAAGACCTGTTAAAGCACGTGGTTGCTGCAGATATCTCAAGATCTTCTCCCGGAATGACAACTCCGGAACAGCATCTTTCCCTCGGGTCCACAAGCCTTTTCTGACCTCGTTCAATGTCTTCTGGTGCAAATCCCGCATCAATTCCTGGATGATTTCATCCAGAGCGTCGCACTCCAGAATATCCTGATAGGCGATTTTTTTTCGATGAACGATAGCACCGCCGCTACGGTAAATTATGGTATCGATTCGCGCGGCCTTTCTTCCCCGATCTTCTGTCTGAACGTGGAAGGTCTGCCCGTTGTATTTTTCCTGGCTGTTATACCCCGTGATCATGTATCACTCGATATCGAACAGGCCGGGATCCGTTATTGGAGCTGCTCGAGGAGTAGGTGTAGGAGGCGGTGGTGTATCCGGTTTTGGAGTTTCGCGGGGTTCTTCGGTGGGTTTTGCAGTTGGTGGATTGGCACGGGGAATGGGCTTATCGAAAACGGAGGGGTCGCGAACGAGAGAGGCTGGAATGAGCAGTTCTTGGCCGACGCTGAGGCGGTAGGGGTATGTGATCCCGTTGGCATCAGCAATTGTTTGGTAATTCTGCGGATCGCCGGTCAGCCAGCGGGAAATCCAGGCCAGGGTATCGTTCGACTGGACCCGATACCGATAGAAGCGTTCGTTGAAGAAAATTGGTAATCGGACTTTTGCCAGGGATTCGATGGGTTCCAGGTTGTTGTATTGCAGCAGTCGATCGGCAAGATCTTCGTTGTTATAGTATCGACGGGCAATGTCCCGGTAAGACTCACCAACCACCGGCATATGGATCATGTATAACGGGATGAATAGTGATTCACCCTTCTCGATTCGGGCTTCATCATTGTAGTTTCGGATTAAATCGGCGTATTGAGCGTTACCAAGGATGCGTTGGGCAATCAGAGGCAACGTATCATCCGGTTTCATGTCATACGAGATGAATCGAGGAATCCGAATTCGCTCACCCGGCTTCAACGCATCGATTTCGTTAATGGACATGATCATCCAGGCCC
Organism: candidate division CSSED10-310 bacterium; assembly: GCA_016927515.1. GTDB lineage: Bacteria > CSSED10-310 > CSSED10-310 > CSSED10-310 > CSSED10-310 > JAFGMN01. Next base: position 9,730 of record JAFGMN010000122.1, read on the forward strand.
GGTCTTCCGAACCCAGAAAATCCCTGGCCAACTGCTCAGGCGTATCGCGTGTCGAAACGATGAAAACAACATAATCCTCATCCTGCTTCATATCATCTCTTCCCTCCGCTTCACCCGGCTGGATGTCCCCGGTGACGCGGAAAGAATCGATGCAAGCACCAAATTGAGCTTCGACATTATCAAACAACGGTTTCAGTGCCCGGCATTCGACAACGATCAGATTATTTTCCCTCATAACGAACAACGAGATGATCTTCATCTCTTTATTTTTCGATTTGCCGTAGAAAAGAACCTTTTTCGATTCACCGCCCTGAACCATCGACGGTCGCTCTAATATGAGCTGGTAAGCACGACTCTGTGTATACCGATCGATGGCCATGGCCAGTGTTTCGTCCGGCCGACGTTCAATAATCCGAACCAAAACATCAATAAAGTCCCGGGCAGACGATTGGCTGATATCTTTGGCTGACGGATTCACAGTCAATAAATTCGGGGGATCTTCCACTTTACCCTGCCAGCCCTCGGGCATACGGACCTCAAACTCATAAAAGATATTGGTATACAATCCAGCCTCATTCAATGAGCCTCGCTTCAGACGGATCAAGTTCCGCTCTTCCGAGCTTTTCGTCAGATCGCTGACCGTTTTACACCCCGTCCAGAGAAACATAAGAGCCAGTAAACTCACCATTATAAATAACATTCGGTGCTTCATTGTATCCAATTTCCTCCATCTAGTGGTTCGTATGGAGCCTTCGCTTCGTGCTGATTATAGATCAAGCACAACAAAAATACCAAACACCACGTGTTCGACTCAATTCTTTTCTGTGTTATATTTGTTCCAGGATCGACTGAGATGAAAAAAACAGACGCTGACAATCACTCCTTATCCCCAAAACAGAATCGGTCAACAGTGAAACGATTCCTGGTTGTGTGCTTTAAAATCAGCGTGTTCGTCTTCGCAGGTCTGTTCATCAGCCTCCTGCTGATCCACGTCCCACCGATTCAAAATCAATTGGGACGCTGGGTGATCGACACCATCAGCCGAAAAAGTGAGAAAAAAATCGACTGCGAATCATTCTCCGTCTCTCTGCTGGGAACCATCACATTGAATGGCATCTGCATTGGGCAGAATCCATTGTTCGGTGCCGAACCACACATTCGCGTTCGAACACTGACCATTGTCTTCGACCCAATCTCTCTGCTGTCCGATAAACCACATATCCATGAAATCTTCATTGATGAACCGCTGTATCGGCTGATTTTCCGCGAAGACAAACTCAGCAACATGCATCGTGGGTCAGAACGAAAACCACGAAAAAGACGGCGGGAAAACAGGGATGACGATCAGATGATCCAAGCAATTTTTGATTCCTGTCGAGTTGATCATATCCACATTCGGGATGGACATTTCCTCTTTCAATACGCTCCATCCCGGTATTATCTCGAAGCACCGGACATTTTTTTGGAGGCCCGGTATGATCCGAATTCGGACAGCTTCCGAACACGCATCACCGGTCAGTACATTCATAATCAGATCAAGGGTCGTCTGGAATCTCATGCCGATCTGCGTGTGGAAGCCGAGGTATGGAAGCACGGCGTTAAGCATTCCATCATCACAGCGACATCAAATAATGGTGCCACGTGGCTTCTCGCTCAATGCTGTCTGGAAAATTTCGCCCATCCACGCTTACGATTCGATGGTGCAATCCGGTCGGACCTTGACGAAGCCGTCGCAATTGCTCAGCTTCCCAGCGACCTCGCTGGACCTGTTGATTGTTTTTTCGCTGGAAACGGGTTAGCGGAGGATCTTGATATCACCGGAATATGCCATGGAGAGTCCATTCAATTTAATCGATTCCATTTCGTAAATTTTAACGGAAATCTGGAGTATTCCGATCGCGTCATCACAATTCGGGACGCATCCGGTCTGGCCTATAACGGGTCCTACCGAGGAACGGGGCTCATCGATTTCTCGGATACACGCAATCTGGACATCCAGACGCAGATCAGCAATGCGGATCTTGCGCTGGTGACGGAAGATTTGGGGATTCCACTGGCATTCCCCTCCCGATGCGAAGCCTCGCTGCGTATATCAGGACATGATTTCAAGGCGCAAGCTATATCTGTGAAAGGATTTGTGTCCGGAACGGAATACATGGATTCGGAATCCAGCGATCCAATCCCAATGGCTCTCAATGCTGATTTTCTTTTTGAGAATGGTGTTTTTTCGATTCCACAGGCCGAACTGACCCACCCCTATCATCAGGTACAGCTTCACAACGGTATCTTTGCTAAAGAGCAATTGGCCGGAACGATCAGTGGCCGCACTCAGGAACTCTCCGCATTTTTTCGACGGATCAATCGATATACACCCCTATCAATCCCTG
>JAFGMN010000123.1 GCA_016927515.1 candidate division CSSED10-310 bacterium
ATATCCATTTTTTTCGGAGCGGGCGGTGACTAAAACGCCGGAAACCCCGGTTTCCGTTTCCGTATCCGTAACGATTCCCTCGATACGCCCGGTCCATTCCCGTTCGCATCCCGTCGTTCCAACTGCAAGAAGCAGGACAATCAGCCCGGTCCATCGTGCGATCAATCCGGTCGGTATGGTCTTGGTCATTTTTTTTTCCATCGGGTTATCCCCCATCATCGAGCGGTAATCCTAGATTCGCACTTGTGAACCTGTCAAGTCACTGATAGATTTGCCGCATGGACTCTCTACAATATCACGATACGATCGACCGCGCGGCACATTTTCTGAAAACCCGGATACCGGTTGTTCCTGACTGGTGTGTGATCCTGGGTTCCGGCCTTGGGGGACTGGGGGATCGCCTAACAGATCCACTATCGATACCCTATGATTCCATTCCCGGATTTCCCGGCACGACGGTTCAGGGGCACGCTGGAAAACTGGTGGTTGGAACCTGGAGTGAACGATCGGTGGCCGTCATGGAAGGCCGTTTTCATGCGTATGAAGGGCATGATGGATGGATGCTGGTCCTTCCGGTTCGCGTCCTGATGATGCTCGGTACCAGCCGGTTCTGTATCACGAACGCCGCCGGCGGAATTCGTGCAGACATTGTTCCCGGAGACCTGATGCTCATCTCCGATCACATCAATCTGCTGGGTTCCAATCCGTTGACCGGTCCCAATCTCGCTGATTTCGGTGTTCGATTTCCCGCTATGACGGCCTGTTATGACGAGGATTTCAGATCGCGGATAGCGGCGATTGCCCGAAAACGATCGGTACCGATGACAAGCGGGGTCTACGCGGCGTTACCCGGTCCATCGTATGAAACCAACGCTGAAATCACCATGCTTCGCCTGCTTGGGGCTGATGCGGTTGGCATGAGTACGGTGCCGGAAGTCATCGCCATCCGTCATGCAAATCGGCGGGTTGTCGCCATCAGTTTAATCACCAATGCAACGGGCGGCGGTTCGGTTCCGACCCACGAGGAGGTCGTCGCTCTTGCTGATACCCGCCGTTCAGATCTGCATGGAATCATTCTCGAGCTGATCAGCATGGTGGAGTGAAAGGACGAGGGATGGATAAGATGAAACGGTTCCATTTTACTGTTGAACGGATCGAAAATGACTGGGCGGTTCTGGAAACCATAGACGGAAAAACGTTCGAGTTTCCGCGGGGGTTTCTTCCCGATGGAGCCGGCGAGGGCGCGCGGCTCATCATCGATATCCAATTGGATGCCGAAGCGGAGCAGCAGGCCCGGAATGGAATGAAAAACCTTAGAGATTCTCTTCGGGGTTAAGCCGGGTATCGATCGCATCACGCGAAAACGTCTGCGTGCGATCGGGATCATAGGTTTCCGGCAGTGTGATGGTCATGTGCGCTCCGGATCCGCTGTGTTTTTCAAATTCAACAAATCCGTTATGCGTTAAAATGATCTTCTTGACGATCGCCAGACCCAATCCGGTTCCACCCTCCCGGGCAGAAAAAAACGGTTTGAAAACAGATTCTTCCTGTCCCGGTGGAATTCCCGGGCCTGTATCCTGAATCCGGAGGATCCAGGCGGATCCGTCCCTCCCGAGGCAGGATTCCCGTCCCTGCTCATGATCCGGTGGTGTCACCGTGATGATCAGCCGCCCCCGCCCCTGCATCATCTGACAGGCATTGTCAAACACGTTTTTCAGCACCTGACGCATCAGGTGCTCATCCAACTCTAAAACCGCTCCTGCTTCAGGACCCTCGATATGCAACGACACATCCCGTCCCCATGCCTGCTGTGCACGCACCGCTTCATCGCGGATGATCGGCATCAGGTCGATCGGCGAAACATCCGGTGGAACAGGACGCGCAAAATTCAGGAAATCCCGAATGATTCGCTCCAGCCCCTGAACCTCCTTACGGATCTCCATGGCAATACTACGCAATTCATCCTCCCGGATCTCTGTGGCCAGATATTCCGCATTCCCCTGAATCGCTCCCAGAGGATTACGAACTTCATGTGCCATTCCCGCAGATAACTCCCCCAATGCAGCCAGGTGCTCCTTCTCCCTGATCTGGTAACGCAACCGCTTGATGATCGTAATGTCTCGAACAACACAGCCGACCCCTTTCATGTATCCAGACGGCGTTTTAATGATCATAGTCGATATACTGAGCCATCGTTTCTGTCCATCCGTCAATTCCCATGTCCAGGTTTTCGGTCCAACGCCCGTCCGCGATTTCACCGTCGCTGCAACAACCCTGCAGATCATGCTCCCACCACCAAACACCTCTGCACAGGCTGCTCCACGAACAGGTTCCACCGACAGATGAAGCAGCTCCGGGATCTTCCGCGTCATCGACTCCACCCGCATCTTCTGATCGAACATGATAACTCCCGCGTTGACCGTCCCCAGCACGTCTTCTTCATACTCATCCACCGGCGACACCGCTTCCTCCAGGCGATTCCCAAGCAACTCGAGACGCTCCTCCTGCTCGAGCAATCGTGTCACCGCCGCCGAAAACGTCTCAATGGCACGCTGCACCGGATCCGCATACTGCTCCGCATCCGATACCACATCCGTTTTCAAAGCGGCCGCATTTTTCAGGATGGTATCCAACCGAGTAAACGGCTGAAGCATCATTCGGCCGTAGTAAAGGACAAGGATGTATGCGGATATCAGACCGGCCACGCAGAGAATCAAGAGCCACCGGATCCGTTCATCAATTCGATCGAATATCCGCCGATCCCTTTCGATCACAATGAGGACGCCGGGTCCCGCTTCGGAATAGGCTTCGGGTATAACAGCGGCAACAACCGGTCGCCCATCACGGGAAATATACTCCGCCGATACACTCTGCACACCGCTCCATCCCCGCTGCCACGCTGGATTGAGCACCGGAAGGGTTCCTGTTGACTCAGCAGCGTCCGGTGCGGCCGGAAAAATCTGGCGACTGGTTTTGCGGAATACCAGGTAAACCCGATCGGACGTATTGATTCGATAGGGTAACATGACCGACTCAACGCCATGTCGAATGCGCTCGTTCCATTGCCCCTGTAACGCCATCCGCGCATCCATGGAACCTTTCAGCGCATATTCGATGCTGCTGCACGTCGTGAGAAAATGATTCAACTCCGAATTGCGCCACTGACTTCCCATCTGCAGTACATTCAAGCCCGCACCCACGCTGAAGACTCCGAACAGAATCAGCAATAGAAACGAGAACAGCCAGATCGAACCGCGGTATGATATCGCAGGCTGCTTTTTAACTCCCATCCGACGTCTCCCGAAAACTCAGCCGATAACCCAATGATTCCAGAACATCATACAAATCATACACTTTTATAAACTGTAAAGTGGGATCTTCGCGCAATAAATCTACATCCGCAGGCAGATGGTTTTCATAAAGAGTCGCGAAAAAGACTCCTGGATTGTGATTCGCGACAACCACCGGCAATACCGCCTGCTCGATATCACGCACACCCGGGGAATACCGTAGGAATTTTTGCCAATCCACAGTCAGGTATCGCACGCGGGTACGCTCGACTTCTTGATGGATGGCTTCGAGGGTAAACGGTACCGGTCGAACCGCCTGACGTCCTTGATATACCGCATATACAGGTGGCATGGTTGATAAATGGATCCGCTCACCTTGCTGTTCCAGCCAGTGAACGACCTCCGGATAACCCGATTTCAGTGACCATATGCCGTGAATGTGCGGTGCCAGGCTCAATCCGATGACGGCGGCGACCACACCGGACGCCATCAGGAATTGCCGTCGATACCGGCTGGAGGATCGGCAGAGGACCACGCCGGCAGCGAACATATCGCCGGTGGCCAGGGCCACGAACGGCAGAACGCCGGTAATCGCTCGTGGAACCCGCGTCGTCGTTAAAGAAAAAAGCATAAACGGAACGAGGATCCAGCACGCCAGAGACAGGGATAACCGGGATCGGATGATGAATAAGCGGATGATCGCGATAAGGGTGATGCCGGTCAAGACAGCGCCATCGAACCGGTACATCATGTCCAGGAAAAACCATGGAAAATCCAGATCGAACGAGGACTCACCTCCCAGAAACTTCTTTTTCAAAACATCCCAGTATGATCCGGGTTGTGACCACAGGTAATCAGGAAAAAATGCGACAGGATATGCAGCATTGAGCAGAAGGAAAACGGAAGTGGCGGCGAGAAGTTCGAGCAACCACCGTTTAAAACGATCGCGCCACCGGATCATCCGGGTCAGGCCGGAATGAATTTCCCATCCGATCCCGAGGAGGATGAACGGCAAGTAACGATAGCTGCAACCGACTGCAGCCATGGCGAGTGCGCCAGTAAGCCATGCAGCGCCGAGTCTCCGTTGCGTATCGAGCCGTTGCCAGGCGCAACAGGTGAGCAGGAACACAGCCATGGACACGGTCTCGTGGAGAGCGAGCCGTGAATAGTGGATATGGTAAGGTTGAATGGCCAGCCAGGCGGCAGCGATGAGGCCAGTGGCGGGTGAAAACCATTTTCGACCGAGTTCTGCGGTGCAGCCAATAGCGATCAGTCCGGCAAAGATGGAGAACGCGACGGCGGCAGCGGCTTCATCCCATCCGGGAGAGTTCCAGATGGCAAGCAGTAAAACATGCATGGGTTTCTGAAGGAAGACAGGCAATCCGCGATAGAAGTCGGGCATGGGGGTCGCCACGGTATCTCCGATCATACGATGACATTCCAACCAGAGAATATGGGTCCTCCACCGAACAAATCGGGCCCCCATGATGAAGATACCTTCATCCCAATAAATCAGACCGCGTTCGAATACCCGATGAAGACGTAGCCAGGCAGCGACTGTCAGAATGCATCCTAGGCACCCCGCAAAGCCATGCTCCCGAAACCATGATGCCCGTCGTCCTGCCACGAACTCGTCACTCAACTACTTTTTCTCCGGCTGACCGCCTGATTCTGTTTTTTTCCCGAAACTCGGTTGAAAACATGTTTTGTCTGCAATCAGTTGATTGGCACCCGGTTGAACAATCATCCGGTAGCATTGAACGATGACACCGTATTGATTCAGATACAGTACCCAGGGACCCGGATGCAGATTGAACAGGTTGGTTTCCCCGGTTGCCATTACCTGACCCGTCCGGACAAGCCCGACCCACTCCGGCTGTGCGGCAGCACGAAGAAAGACAGATTCCATAACCGGCGCGTGACCATCCACCGCATTAGAAGCACCGGCAAGCGTGACGGGGTCCGCCGGCAATGCCATCAGTATATTCGTCGAACTGCTCCCTGGAAACAAAGCTACGTTCCCCTGACTCTGGATCCCAAACGATTTAATGGTGACAGTCCCCTGAGCCTGCGGGGGTTGAGCGAAATGATTGAGAAGTGCGGAGCGCGTGGTCTGCAAGGTCTCAGAATCCGGATACAGAATCGCACACGGCTGGGTCAATGGATCTAGAGCGACGGCCAACCTCCGGACATCCCGCATATCAATCCTGGCTTTTCCGGGAAATGTTTTTTTGAGTGCCGCCTGCATGCAGGGATCAGATTGGACACCTGCCAGAATATTGTTCAGATACGACAGAAGCCCTCCCTGATGATACGCGCCCCTGCCATCAAACCAAACCACCGCTTCCGGATCGACGTCCTGCGTCGGTTCCGGTCCTGCAGCCCCGGTTGCGAAAACACTCTGAACGATCAGTGAAAACACAGCCAGCATCATTCCGAGTCGATTCATACATAGCCCCCCTCATCATCGGAATCAATTTCATGAAAACTCACGTGCTCGGTCCACATGAAGATCAATCCGAGCAAGGTACTGGGGATCCATTGCACAACGACGTGCAGCACAAGAGCATAGGCCGCGGCAATCTCCTGCGTAAACCCGGTCAGACTGCCATATCCTTTGTTTCCGAGAATAATGAAACATGCCCATTCGAATGGTCCGAAGTACCCTGGAGCAGCCGGAACAATGATCATGAGATTGACCAGGGCCATTGTCGCGATGGCGACGTGGAATGGTCCGAAGAAACCGAACGCATTGAGAACGAGATAATAGCTTGCCGCCTCGATCAGCCATGTCACCAGTGAAAGGCATGAAACCAGAAGAATTTCATACCCGCCGCGAAGGGCGTCGAGACCGTGAAAGAAATTATTGAACAGATCGTTCAACCGGGAATGAAATTGAGCTGGCAAATTGTTAAGAATACGCGAAAAAAGCCAGCCAGCCCAGTCTTTTTTCAGCAACAGGATGTAGCAGGTAAGGATAGAGCCAAGAAACAGAACGCTCCCGATTTGGACCGTCTGCCGGACTGCTTCGTGCTCGATTGGAAACAATAGGATGGAGATTAGCAGCAGGACGAGCATGGTCAATCCGTCGAAAATGCGTTCGACACCGATTGTTACCAGTGAAGCGCTTTTTGACACTTTTTCCTTTTTCCCGATGATGTAAGCCCTGTAAAGGTCGCCAATGCGCATCGGCAGAATGTTGTTTGCCATATAGCTAATGACATAGATCGGAAAAAAACGGGCCGTCGAGCAGTGTTTGACTGGCCGCATCAGGATACCCCACCGGCAGGTCCGTACCCAGACCCCTGCAAAATAGACGAAAACGGCTGGAACAATCCAAATAATGTCGAGACTCTGAAGCGAGTCCCAGACTTGATGCATCGGAATGTTCCGAAAAACAAGCCACAAGAAAAAAGCACTAATCGCCAGACCGAAACCAATCCGGATGATTTTTTTCTCCGTAATCATCGTGATCAACCATTTTACAATCATTGTTGATGCCCTTGTACTCCGCGCATTCGGATAAACTCGTTCAGTTCTTCAATTCTGTCCCGAACCAATTGATTGGGATGGATTACCATATCGAACAGCATCATGGCCCGGTTAAGATCATCCGATCGCATGGCATGATTTGCTGCGGCGATGATCTCGATGTCCTCGATATACGCCCGGATCGAGGACGCTTCCTCTGCATACGTTTCCGTGAGACCCAAATTCCGGATGAACGTCAGCAATCGGGTGAATCTCTGGCGCGATTCTCCAATATCCCCCGTTTCATACAGGTCGACACAACGTGCGTATGAAGATTGAATTTCATCCGGCACCAGCCCTGCGATTTCCGAGGCAATCTGCTCGAATCGTTTCAATTCCGTTGCCAGATGCGTCCTTTCCAGGGCGGTGGCATCATACAATTCCGCCTTCCCGGTCATCTGGTTCCATTCCTCCAGAACTTGTATTAGGAGACCGGATCGATGGAATTGATCCATTATGTCAAGACACGATTGAATCACCATATTGCGTGCCTGTTCAACAGCCTGAAGCCGGGAAGCGACGTGGAGAATGTTTCCATGAACCCTGAGCACCTGGTCATCCGGTGAAACGCCATATTTTGAAAGGATATCAGCGGCATGCCGGAGTGCCCGGATCATACTGCGGTAATCACTGACACCCAATTGTTCGAGGGTTTCCCGCAGCGCGATGAGTTCGTCGATATCCCGTGCCGTCGATTCGGACAATTCCGCAGCCAGTGCCCGTGCAGCGGCCAGATTCGCTTCTTTGAGATAAACCAGAAGAATGTCCTGCTTCGATTGAACGGCCAAATCGTCGCTTCGGTGTATCCGGAGTTCAAACATGCTATCGGCCGCATCGAATCGGACGGATTCCGGATTGATATCGCTGGATTTCGGATAGGTATAGCTGACCCAGTGTCCATCGTCGACATACGCAATGATCGCTTGAAACGCGTACACCCCTTCTTGAAGAACCGTACGCGCCGTTCCGTGCTGATCGACATACACTTCACGTTCCTGGCTTCCATTGGGACGGCGGATGATCAGTTGCCGGTATCGCGAGTTGTCCCAGACTGCTTCCGCCTGCTGTTGGTCCAGTGATTCCAGAACAACCCGGATTTCCACCGGAAAACTCGTTTTGAGCCGATCCACCGGCCATAACGGTAGATTGAAGTAATCACCGGCAAACACACCTGTGAAAAACACGAGGCAAAGTATTGCCAGACGACGAAACCGTTTCATCGAGTCACGAACTCCTCACCCGATAGCATCCGAAACAGCATGGATTCGATATTGAGCTGGACATCGGTATGAAACACACTCTGTTTTTTAATCCACGTGATTCCATCGAGTAGATTCACAGCCATGGGAACGGTCAAGGGGCGGTTGCCGGGGAGAACGCCATCGAGGGCTTCCGAGCCGGGTGAGGAGCAGATCATATCGTGGAGCCAGTGATAGAATCGATCCAAGTCATCATCTTTTCCATCACTGGTTTCCATCAGCGTTTGCGTCACACGGAGAACCCATCCGGCGGGGTGATCATCCGGAGCGTGAAACAAGCTGGAGAACACGTGACGGCGCTGGTTTTCCAGTTCCCAATCGGTGGATAAAAAACGGGCGATACTCCCATCGGAACGGTCGATGAGAGGAGTGAGGTCGTCGGGTGCGCAATCGAATGACCCCAGCAAGGCGTCGGTCATGTCCGGATGGGAGAGCTTTGAAAAGGGAATCGGCTGACATCGTGAACGAATAGTTGGAAGCAAGCCGGATGGATTTCTGACGATTAAAATAATCAGTGCATTTCCGGGAGGTTCCTCAAGGATTTTCAGCAGACTATTCTGAGCCGGGACAAGCATGGTATCCGCATCATCCAGAATCACAGTTTTAATTGTGCTTTCCAGGGGGTGCAGGTACAAGCGTTTCTGCATATCGCGCATGGCGTCGATCCGAATCGTCCGGTCGTAGCCGATGGTTTCTCTGTATTGCTGGATCTTTTTAAACAACCATGCTCCGGCAGGGCTTGCCTGCAGTTTTTCGAGAAGGGACGGCTTGATTGCTGCGTCTCGGCTGAATCTCAGGACATCCATAGCGGGACGGGTCATGCGGCAAATATAGTATTGTTCGAAAACACCCTGGGAATGCAACATGGCAAGGCAGTTTTCATAGTCGGCGATGAAGGCATCGTGAAGACCGGGAGCAGGCGTGTCCTGATCCATGGTGAACTGGGAAAACAAACGTTCTCTATGGAGAAAAAGGCGAGTTCCGAGTTCGCGGAACACCTGAAGGTCCGGATGGAAAACGAAAGGAGGCATCAACCGCCGGCACGGGTGGCAGGAGCCGCAGGGTTCCGGCCCAGGAGTTCGGCAATTCAACCGCCTGATAAGTTCGATAGCGAGTGTATATTTTCCTACGCCTTCCGGACCATGAAACAGCAATGCATGATGCAGTCTTCCGTTGTCAACGGCCCGGTGCAGTAGGTCCTGAACCTGTAAATTTCCATAGATCATGACGCTCTCCGTTTCCGGCAAACGGGAAGAAGCGCCAGTTGGAGAAGTTCACCGGCAGCGGTCGCTCCGGATTTCAATGCCAGATCAACGGATTCGAGTCGGGTAAGGCAGCCGATTAGTTCCCGGGTATCGAACTGAGTACTTTGTTTGAGCAGCATAAATAAGGCGTACGGATTCATCCCACCCAGCAGATTTGCGCCAGTTGGATCTTTCTCGATCTCGGATTGAATCCCGGGGAGTTGCTGTGAGCGAAATGAGGAGAAGTTGGCGGAAATCCGTTGGTGATGGAGTGCCAGGGCGTGTGTGGCGAGTAGCGTCCGAATCCGCCGCGACACGGTTTTGTTAAGCTGAAGTCCATGCATTCCGCTTTCCAACATTTTCTCGATGCAGGTCAGGAGGTGATCGGCCCGTCGTTGCCCGAGGGCTTCCAGGATAACATATCCGGGCATGTCGGCATGGTCATGAATGCAGGCGGAAACATCTGCAACTGTGATTCTCTGCCGGGTCCCTGCATAGGCTGAAACCACATCAATAGCATTAACTACGGCCCAGAGTGTATCCGGCGTCCATTGGCGGAGCAGTTGCCAGGCTTCCGATTCGATCGTTTGCTTGTAACCGGCCAGCCGATCGCGAATCATTGGGTAATAGGTATCGCGCTGGACGTTTCCCTGGTCATAACTCTTCGCTTTTTCGAAGCCCAAAACGACTCCGCACTTCGAAATGGTTTTAATCAATCCGAGGCGTTTGTCTACGGTATCAGCGGTTAAAACCAATGCAGCGCTGGTGGGAGACGATTCGAGCCACTCCCGAAACGGTTCTGCTTCTCCGATACGTCGTGTATCGAACCAGGGAGCATCGTTGATGACGACAATCTGGAATGGATTGAACAGGGATGGTGAACGCAGGATGGTGATGATGTGTGCGGGAGTGACTGTTTCGGGATCCATTGAATCTGCAGAAGGAACGCGGCGGACGTGGCAGAGGGCTTCGGTGATCGCCTTTCTGGCATGAAACACGAGATAAGATTCTTCGCCGTATACCAGATATACCGGCCGGATATCGTTTTTACCGATATCATCGAGGATGGAATCCAAGCCGGCCGGAGCGTTACTCTTGCTCATCGATCCAGACTTCTTCCCGAATATCGACCAGGGTCGATGCGGCGTCCTTCGAAACATTCCCTTCCGGGACACATCGAATCACCGCGCGAATCCGCCGGTTTCCGATGATCATCATCAATTCATCACCTGTCTCGACCAAACGCCCCGCCCGTGCGGTCTTTCCATTGACCTCGACCGCTCCAGCATCGCAGAGGATCTTTGCGCGCGGTCGCTGTCTGACAAGACGGGAAACTTTTAAAAACTTGTCAAGACGCATACACTTCTCTCAATAATCGAACATCTGGATGTAGGTGCCAGCCCGTTCCCGCTCAAACCATTGGTCCTCAATTTCCCGGACTTTTCGGCTGCGAAGAGTCTCCTCGATTTCCGCTCGAACCTGATCCAGCGGCCTCAATCCAGCATCCATACGCTCCAGAACCTTGACAATCACATACCCGAATGACGTCTCAAGAGGTGCTGAAAATTGTCCCTTTTCCATATTAAACGCCGCTTTTTCGATCACCGGCAACGCTTTCCCTTCCTCGAGAAACCCAATGTCTCCCCCCTGATCTTTCGCAGGACCATCGGAATGTGCCGCGACCATCTCAGCGAAATCAGCGCCTTTTTCCAGGTTTTCATGGATCTCAAAGATCTTGTCCCTGGCCAGACGCGCGCTGAGCATCCCTGCATTTTCCGTATCGAGCATTAAAACAGCCACGCGGATACGCGTCTTCTGTTGATATCGGTCGGCATTGTCCTGCCAATACTCCTTGATGTCCGCTTCGGTCACCCGAACTTTCGACTGGACCTCCCGTCGCATCACCTTCCGAACAATGGTCTGCCGACGCAGATTGTCGCGCAACTCGTCCAGCGTCAACCCTTCCAAAGCCAGTTGCGCTTTGAACTGCGCTTCATCAACCATCCCCGACCGTTCTCTGATCGACTGAATCGTGCTGTCGACTTCCTCCGGCGTTACAAGTATCTCATTCTCACGCGCGAACCGCACACAAACATATTCATTGATCATATGCATCAGGATATTCGTTTTGATCTCCCGGATCCGATTGTCCCATTCATCCGGCGGGAAATTCTCCCGTATCTGCTGGATAGATGGCCCACAGGCTTCCTGGAGATCCGATTCGGTAATGATCGAGTAGTCGACCTTGGCAACGATTCTGTCAATCAACCGGGACTCCGCCTGACAGCAAACCACAGTCAACAGCCCCATCAGAATCCATTCGGCCCTAATCAACACATTGCGACTATGCATGATCCATTACTCCCCCGGGAACGGTACCGGCGTTCCCATCGTTACAACCGTTTTCCCGGCCTTCTCCTCCAGCCACTCCTGAAAAATACGGGCACGGGCCGTTGCCAGACTTTCATTCCGAAGCCTATCGTGTACTTGCTCAAAGGGCAAGACAGAGGGTGGAATTCGTTTTTCAAGCTGATAAATGAAATACCCCTCCTGAGAAGTCAGAATCGGCGAAACCTGACCCGGTTTCAATCCCATTAACTCCTTCTCAAACTGCTCTGAAAACTCGCCGATCCGCTTGCGAACACGCTCACCGCCAGCGCTTTCCCCCCGAAGATTCGAATAGATCTCTGCCAACCGCGAAAACTTCCACCCCTTTTTCAACTTCGCATGAATATCTTCCGCCAAATCCGGATCGTATACTCGGATAATCCGCAATTCGAGCGTTTCGGGCTCCGTAAATCGATCCATCGACCGATTGTACAGTTCACGCAAATCGGTCTCCGTTACGGACACATCAGAAACCAGCCGATCCGCAATACGTGATGCAATCGCCATGATCTCCATTCGATCCTGCACCCGCTCCTGCCACTGCTGTTCCGATTCCTCCAATAAGCCAAATCCCTCTGGATACTTCCTGATTTCTGGAATGTCCGGAAAAAGTTCCTCCCGGTTGACCGTGATACCCATTTCCTCCGCAGCTTGTTGCAAAACCCGCTCCTCAACCAGGTCGCGGATGGTTCGCGAAACAATCGCTTCATGTTCTTCCGGTGAAAACGTGTTTTCGATAGACCAGGTCTGCCGTGTGACCTCGATATGCGTTAAGAATGTGACCATTGTCACCGGTGCGTTGTCGATCCACAGAGCAATTGCAGGGGCTGGCGGATCCAAAGCCTGATTCCTGCACCCGTTGAGAGCGAAGCAAATCACCAGAGCGATTAAAATCAATGCTTCATGATATCTGAACAAGGGCTTCAAGCTCATCTCGTGTTTTCCTCAACAGATCATCCGGTCTGATCGCATCCAAGCGGATGAATAATGTGCGCGGCGGAGAAAATTGGAATTTATTCGGCGTTCGCACCAGCAGAGTCATGATGGTCTCCGGTTTCAGTGGTGTCGTATCATGAAACTCGGCTATGAGCATCCCATTTTTATATTCGAGCACAGTCGTGGAAAGAACGCGAGCGGTTATCCGGATCGCCGTCAGTTCTGCCAGGTGGAGAACTTCAGCTGGCGGATCACCGTATCGATCGCGCAGTGCATACATCAGTGCATCGAGTGTTTCAGTCGTCCGCATAAATGAAAATCTGCGGTATAACTCGAGCCGTTCAGCAGGATCTTCAATGTAATCCTGCGGAATCGCTAGCTCATACGGTAACCGGATATCACATTCCGGAACATCTTCTACATGCTCACCACGGAGATCCTGAACGGCTTCGCGAATCATCCGGCAGTACATATCGAAGCCAACCGCCGAGATGTGGCCATGCTGATTCGCTCCTAATAAATCCCCGGCGCCCCGAAGATCCAGGTCGCGGGTAGCCAGGCGGAATCCGGAACCCAACTCGATGGCTTCCTTGATTGCCGACAACCGTTCCCGTGCTTTATCCCGGATGATTCGCGATGCTGGAACGAGCAACAGAGCCACAGCCTGATAGCGGTCCCTGCCGACACGGCCGCGCAATTGGTATAATTGAGCCAGTCCGAGTTGATCAGCACGATTGATGATGATCGTATTCACCGATGAAATATCCAGACCGGATTCGATAATGGTCGTGCACACGAGGACATCGAATTCTTTTTCGAGGAATTGGAGCATGATGGCTTCCAGTTTCGTTTCGGACATCTGGCCATGAGCAATCGCAAACCGCACTTCCGGTACCAGTTTTCGCAGCATGTCTGTCAGCATACCAATGGATTGAACCCGGTTGTGCACAAAAAAAACCTGGCCACCCCGGTTAACTTCATCCAGAATGGCCTCCCGAATTCGCTCCCGGTTAAATTTCAGGATATGGGTCCGGATGGGAAGCCGTGTTTCGGGAGGCGTGTTGATCAGGCTGATTTCACGCAAACCCAGGAGGGACATGTTCAAGGTCCGGGGAATCGGTGTTGCAGTCAATGTCAAAACATCGATCTTGGTTCTCATTTGTTTGAGGCGTTCTTTGTGTTTTACACCGAACCGATGCTCCTCATCAATGATCAGCAAACCAAGATTGGCAAATCGGACCGAATCGGCGAGGAGAGCATGGGTTCCGATGACGACATCCACCGAACCATCTGCTATCTGCTTTATGACCTCTGTCCGATCCCTGTCATTCAGAAACCGTGAAAGCATGGCGATTTTAACTGGAAATGGCTGAAACCGCTTCTGAAAACTGCGGAAATGTTGCTGCGCAAGAATCGTCGTGGGAACAAGAACGGCAACCTGGCGTCCCGCGACTGCAGCTTTGAATGCGGCGCGCATCGCCACTTCGGTCTTCCCATACCCAACATCGCCGCAGACAATACGATCCATCGGTCTCGCAGCCTGCATGTCCTCTTTGATATCGACAATGGCGCGAAGTTGGTCGGGGGTCTCTTCATATTCGAATCCCAATTCAAACTCACGCTGCCAGGCATCATCCGGCGGAAAAGAAAACCCGGTGACGACTTCCCGCTGGCTGAAAAGCTTCAGCAATTCGGCCGCCAGCTTGAGCACGGATTCTCTAACTTTCTTTTTTCGCTTTTCAAACGTGACCCCTCCGATTTTATCCAGAGGAGGACGGGCACTCGAAGCAGCCTGGTATTTTTGGATATGGTTCAGACGGTCGACGGGCAGATACAGTTTCTGATCATCGGCGTAGCGCAGCAGGAGAAAATCCCTTTCTTTCCCGTCCACTTTCAGCCGGTGCAAGCCGTCGTATCGGCCGATTCCATGATTGACATGGACAACGAGATCCCCGGGATGGAGATCCTGAAACGAAACACCTTGCTCAAGATCATCCGCTCGTCGCCAGGGCTGCCGTTCCTTCCGCCCGACAATGTCTCTTTCGGTGATACAGACCAGACGGGCAGATTCGATAAGAAATCCATTGCTCAACATACCAGTAACGAACGTAACTCCCACCGGTTCCTGCTGAGGGAGCCGCCGCCACTGCCGACGATCAATCTCAGGCAGATCATCCAACTCAATTTCCGCAACAGTTAGCCGTTCGGATACCACTTTTCTGACCGTTTCTCGATGGTGGACAACGATAATATCGTACCCCTGGTGAATCCACTGTCTGAATGCGTTTACCATCGCCCGGTAATCGCCATTGAATTCGGAAATCTGCCGGCCGGGAAGCATGAATGCAGAAGTCGATGATGGGGATAAATCTTCAACGATATCCCAGAGAATCGATGGATTTCCCGGTAATCTGCTCCGCCCGGACGGCAGGGACCATCCCGGAATCAGATGAGTCAGCGAATGGATGATCCGGTCAGGATCAAGCCAGACCGTGATGACATCGACGCCGAACCAATGTGACAAGCGATTGAAAAACGGTTCTTTCTGTATATCCTGGCCGGTATCCGCCGCACTGGAAATCCGAACGGTTTTCACACGGGAGATCGATCGTTGGGTCAACGCATCAAACTCACGGATAGACACGATCTCATCACCGAAAAACTCGATGCGTACCGGCAGACTGTAGAGCGGGATATACACATCCAAAATACCTCCCCGATAGGCGAAATCCCCGGGGGTTTCGACACGCATAACCCGTTGATATCCCGATTCCATCAGTCGATTCATCAGATCATGAACGCGGTAATCCGCACCGGATCTCAATTCCAGAAATGCGGAATGAAAACGACCCGGATCTTCCATCCGAACCGCCAGGAAAGACGCTGGAACAATGGCAACTCCCCAATCCGACTCCTGGATACGATGGAGTGACGCGTTGAGATGGGCTCGAAAAATCGTTGCGTCCTCCCGCGCATCCGTCTCCTGCCCACGAAACTCCGGGAACAGGATGACCCTGCCAGCCGCCTCCGCCCGAACAGCGGGTTCGCGGTTCCCTGTATCTTCGGACACCATTTCCCGCCCGGATTCCGCCAGAAAAAACTTCATATCCCGAACCCATCGCGCCGCGATCTCGCCATCTGGAGCTACAATGAGAATCCGGCGATGCAGACTCTGGCTTAATTCGGCCACAAACGAGACACCGGAAGCATCCAGTTGACCACACACATGAACCGGTGACAGTCCGCTGCAAACGGTTTCCAGAATGTCTTTGAAAATGTCTGTTCCAGTCCAAACTGATTTCATCGGGATGCTCCATTCACAACCACCATGGGCAGTTGACTCCGTTCAAGAATAATCATTCTAGCGCTTCCAAGATTACTCTGAATCTCCTTTTGCCGTCGGATCTCATCAGGAGCCAATACAAGGCGGATTTCTTTTCCCTCAGTACACCTGGCATCAAGAAGCCGGCCATGGTGTTCATCCAGCACGATCATCATCGGATCGAACCGGAAAATGCCGTACTCTTTGAACCAAGCAGTCCCAATGCAATGAAATATCGCATTGATGCGTTTCATTTCCGGGATCCGCGCTGAAAAGTAATGGGGAATATCAGGCTCATGGGCCATATCTTCATACAGACGGGTAACAGTATCAATCGGGGGTTTGGACTGCACACAATCAACGAGTGTCGGTACGCGGACGGCAGCCATCACAATCAGGATCCCGGCAGTGAATCCGGTCGTCAATCTCTGTTGGATTCGGGATCCGGTTTGCTTTCGGGTCAGCCATTGGATGATCGAATCGGTGACACAGGAGAAAAAAACACCCGCGCCGAGGGTTAGCAGAGTGACTGGAACGGTAAAATACAATCCGCGCCAGTGCCCGGGGGTAACAGCAATAAGAGGGACGAGACTGAGGGTGAGAGCCGGTCGCCATCCCGGCATGACAGACGATACCGATCGACCGGTCATCGCAGCGATGCACCCCAGGGATCCAATAACCGTAAGTGGTAAAAGAAGGGGGGATGATTCATCGAAATGCATATGAAGAGAGGCTTTGTAATGAAAATTAAGCAGAACGGATCGGGTGTTTGTCAGCAAACCGGACCATGAGAACGGGAAATGTTCGTGCACACCGAAAATCTGGCGTTTTTTGAATAGAAAGTACATGGGATGGTGTGCGGTGTATGCCAGGAAGGGAATGAAGAAGATAGTAATCAGGAGAATGGAAAAGAATAGCCGTTGGCGAATGACCGGTCGGTTGCTGGGAGAAGCGGTTCGCCACTGGCAGAATCCGATCCACAGCAATAGTGGGACAACAATCCGTCCGGTGGAATGCATATACATCGCGGTGGTGGCGACAAGAGACACGGGAATGGTCCACGCGATGGAGCGGCCCGGAGTGAGCATTATTTCAGTGGTCAACAGCAGCAGGAGGACCAGAGCTGCCACAGCAGAGAATCGGCTCATGCTGATGAGGGGGTCGCAGAGTTGGAGGTATCGGCTGAAAACGATAAAAGCGACACCGAATACTGCATTGTGACGGGGGAGGGACCGACGGAGCCAGAGAAAAGCGAGAGGGGTCAGAGCGCTGCTGAGGATAACCGAGATGGTTTTCACCGTTGTCCATCGATAGCCGAAAACGTATAGAAATGGAGCAAATATCCATGAAATGAGACTTTCGTCGTATTCATACGCCGGTATGCACGGAAACGCATGGATCCCCTGATTAATCTGGATGGCTGTCAACGTAAACCGGGCAGTCAGGTCCGAGATGCTGTGAACGGCATCGATATGGATCAGTCGAAGCACAGCGGTGATGATCCATATCGTAGTGGCGCACAGGACATCGGAAGGGCGGAGATGGGGGGTGGATCCGAGTGCGAAGGTCGGCAGTGGAAACCGGGACAGGACACCGGTTGCGACAAGAAACAGGGACGCTGCGAGGAGTGGTTTGTCGGCTGAAAACAGAAGGTAAACGGCAACAGACACGACGAGAAGGAAGGTTGGTTTCCATCGTGTCGTCGTGTTTTCGTTCAGTTGGTGATGCATCGTTCCACCCGGATCATACCAGCGCGGCGACATAGTGTATGCCGGGTGAAAAAAAAAACAAGTCGATTCAGGCGGTTGACCGGCCAGCCCGTCGCAAAATTTTGCCGGCCACTTTGTTCAGGAGGTGATTTCTGTCGAGAAACGGGATGACGTTGGGGCGCCTGGGACTGACACGCTGAAGTGATTCCAGAAGCTCCAGGTTATCCCGGTGCATCCGGTACCCGCGGCGGTATGCATCAGCAGCTTTACAGTATTCCTTCATTTCCTCGAATACGCGACCCAGATTGAGAAAAACTTCGGGGTATGATTGACCTGATCGAAGAGCGGCTTCGCACAGTTTCCGTGCGGTGATCGTATCACCTTTGACACGAGCAAGAGTTACTCCATAAAACGACAGGTAGAGCGGATCTTTATCGCGGAGATTGCAGCCTGACGGATGAAAATCCAGTGCTTTTTGGAAATTCTTCATAGCCAATCCGATATTTCCCCGTTTGTACAATCGATACCCCCTTTGGAAATACTCCACATGTTCCTGTTCGGTGGCCATAAATGGGTACTCCTCGTTGGTTATCTTGTTTTTTCTATTTTACGAAAGGAAAGAGTTTCAGGCAAGCGGATGAACCCGTTCGAATGAGTTGCAAAGACGTTAGCGGACTGTTATTTTGGGCCTCTGTTTTCGGATCGTGTTCCGGTTTTTGAAAGGAGAAACACATGATAGACAAGGCATATCTGGATCGAATGGATGCCAGTTTCAAGTCCATCTTGGAAGCAGCCCAGACTCCCGATGCACGAGAGCAGATGGACGCGCTGAATGCGCGGCTGCTGGAAGCCAATTTCACCATGTCCGGGAAGCCATTCCCGACATTCCTCAAGCCACTTTTTGTAGAAAAGCGGTTGAAGGACTATATTGGGCGGACCACGAATACGATTATGAATTGCATCGAAAAAGTCGGTGATTTGTTCTTTTCGAATCCCGAAATGGAGCAGTATTTCGAAATGCCGCCGTTGGACCGGGAATTGGCCCGAATCGAGCCCGGCTATCCCCGGCGAGTGATCAACGGTCGGTTGGATGCCTTCTTGAGTGAACACGGGTTGAAGTTCCTGGAGTTCAACTGTGACAGTCCATGCGGCATGGGATGGCACGACAAGCTGATCGGTTTTTTGCAGGATGTTCCGGTCATCCGGGAGTTTATCTCGAAACACAATGCGGAATATAGTGCCCTTTTACCGAATTTCACACGGATGATCCGAAAAAAGAACAAGCAACTGGGCGGACCGGACGAATTCACGGTAGCAGTCGCCACAGACTGGAACACAACGGTTCGATATGATTTGGAACTGGTGGCTTCCTATCTGAATGCTCAACCGGGAATTCATTCGTTTTTCTGGGATCCGCGGGAAGCAGAGTATGACGGGAAAGTTCTTCGGATGAACGGCAAACCGGTGCACGTCGTTTTCCGCGATGATATTCGAGATTTTACAAAGGAAATGGAACGATCAAAGCCTGTTCTGGACGCATTCAGGGACAATACGATCTGCTTCATCAACCCGTTTTCATCACGGGTGGGTGGATTGAAATGTGTTCTCTGGTTCATGACCGACGAGAAGTCCCAGCATCTGTTCACCCGGGATGAGTTAGTAACGATCAGAGAAACCATTCCCTGGACGCGGTTTATGAAGGAGAGCAAGACCGAATATGAGGGTCGGAAAATTGATCTTTTCCCATATGTCCGCGCAAACAAGGATTGCTTCGTTCTGAAACCCAATGCAGGATACGGGGGTTTTGGCGTAACCATCGGGCCATCGGTCGATCAGAGAGAGTGGGACAAGGTTCTGGAGCAAATCGCCGGAGGTGAGAGTTGGGTTGTTCAGGAGATCGCTTACATTCCCCGGGGTGATTTCCCGCAATTCTCTCCAGATCTCGAATGGAAGGGCAAAAACATCAATATCAATTTCTTTGCATTCGATGGTGAGTTCGGTGGAGGAATTGTCCGTGTTTCGGATTCGCAGATCATTAATGTGCACCAAGGCGGAGGAATGATTCCTTTCTGCTACGTATAGAATCGGTTTCCAATCGTTGAAAGCACGCACGTGCCGGTATCATTGCACCGGCACGTTTTCTTTAATCTCCGAAACAGGAGCATCCCGAATTCAGGTATTCGTAATATTTCGGGGGGTTCCGGCATACAGGAATCGTGAATCGTGGGGTCCAGATCAGATCAGGGATGAATGGTCAGATACGGCCAGAGATCCGACATATTGCCAAGCTGATCTTCGGCGCGAAGTTCCAACATGTATTGACCCGGTGGGACGGAGTAGGGCGCAATATCAAATGTCAGACCATAAATATCATCACCGGGACCGAAATCACCACTGAATCCATCGTCCAGCAGATAAACACCGGTCGGCTGTCCATCGTAATAGACTTCGACAGACGCAACATCGTTATCGGCATCCCAAACCCATGCCAACATTTTGAACACGCCACCGTTTTCCCATGTGATCTCGGTATCCATATACCCCGCCATCATGATAAACGGGAGTTGGTTGCCTTCCGCAGCTGACGGTCCATGTATTGACAGCATCTGTTGCATCTGTGTCATCCACGATGGTCCGGAAACGGGCGGTCCGTCAATCCAGACCGGCACATCCGGAACGATCGGCGTCGGTGCAAAATCAAGCGATTCGAATAAACGGGTGACGGCCAGGATCTCGTTCTGTGTCGGAGCCGTCGTCTGGCTGCAAACCGAAGATACCACCACCCAACCAACCACAATCAGGCAGATGTTAAATCTCTGTAACATAGCCTGCCTCTCCTTTCCCCAACAAGGGAAAACCTGTCGTCTCGAGCCCCTTGTGTGGGACCTTGGATTCATCAATCGGTGTTGACGATCTCGAATTCGATCCGACGGTTTGCGCGCATACCGGCTGCATTGAGAAGTGTCCGGATCGCTTTGGCTGTCCGGCCTTGTCGTCCAATCACTTTGCCCATATCCGATGGTGCAACCCTGAGTTCAATGATTGTTGTCATTTCGCCGGAGACTTCGTTTACCTGAACGTCGTCGGGATGATCGACGATTTCCCTGATGATTGCTTCTACTAAATCCTTCATTCGACTGTACCTCTCTGGTTTCGCAGGTTTCGTACGTGACTCGATGGGTGAATTCCCGGGTCGCAATGTCTAATGATAATGTAAGGTATCTTTCATCAACCGGTCAAGTCTTCGTATTCATCCGGTGACAATTCTCGTTTCAATACATCGTAAATGGTCGACAGGGGATTTATCTCGGCAATCATCCCAAGCCACGTTCGCGCTTCGTGGAAATTCTTCCGGGAAACAGCCACGTGGAGCTTTTCTGTCAGATCAGCTTCGGTTTCCCGATCCAGTAATCCTTCCCGTGCTTTCCGCCGCAGCATTGCGATATCCGTCCGCAATTCACCGTTGGAATTGGAGGCTTCGATTGATTCCAGTTTGTCCATGGCCATCCGGAAATGCCCCCGGTCTATCCAGCGGCTGGCCTCTTCAACTGCCGACCGGACCGCACTGTCATTCCGGGTTTGCTGAATGTGGTTCATCGCCACCTGAATCAACTCCAATGCTCCGGTATTGCCGGGATCCATATCGGGAATCTTATCCAAGACATCGATGGCCTCTTCATACAACTCGCGGGTAATCAATTCTTCTCCACGATGCAACAATACCCGGACTTCCCGCTCCCGGGTCAGGCTTTTTTCGACGGAACCAAGGATATCGACGGCCGTTTCATCTCCCGGCTCAAGCTGAAGCCATTCCCTACAATACTCCCGGGTCGCATTTAGATCGCCCGCTTCCCTGCTTTCCCGGACATGCTGGATAAGGATATTGACTAAATGCCTGTGCTCCAAATGACGACGGGCTTCCTGGATTCCCGCACGAGCCTCCCGGTTATCCGGAAACGCATCCACAATCGTTTGAAACAGAAGAAGAGCCTGATCCGGATCATCGTTTTCCAACAGATGGATCGCCTGATCCAGCATGATATGCGTCCGATCCTCGTCTTCTTGGGCGACGCGGACACGATGCACCAGTTCGCGCAGCCGTTCGTTATGAAGCCTAACGGATGGATCAAAGTGATCAATATTGGCCAGCGCTCGGATCAAATCTCCACAGATCAGCGCTTCTTCGATTTGATCCAATACACGATCAATGTCCGCAGGTTCCGGCATCATCAGCCCGTGTATTTCCCGGCCACAATCGATGCATTGGTGCCACCAAACCCGAACGAATTGGTTACCGCATACTGGATTTTAACATCGCGCGCAGCATTCGGAACGTAATCAGCCAAATTGCATTCCTCATCCGGTTCTTCGTAATTCATTGTCCCGTGGATTCTATTTTCCTCAATCGATTTCGCCAAAACGGCAAACTCAAGAGCGCCCGCCGCTCCAAGCAGATGCCCGGTCATGGATTTGGTCGAACTGATCGGCACCCGATCCGCCCATTCGCCAAACACCGTTCGGATCGCCATACTCTCGTATTTGTCATTCAGTGGCGTTGACGTACCATGCGCATTGATGTAATCGATCTGCTCCGGTTGAATCCCAGCCGCATGCAATGCGGCTCGGATCGCCCGGGCGGCTCCCTCACCCCCGGGTGAAGGATGCGATAAATGATACGCATCCCCAGACATTCCATATCCCTTCACCTCACAGAAAATCGTCGCTCCACGAGCCCGGGCATGCGATTCTTCCTCGAGGATCACACAGGCGGATCCTTCACTGATGACGAATCCGTCCCGCCCCTTATCAAACGGCCGACTGGCACGTTGCGGTTCGTCATTGCGCGTCGACAACGCACGCATGGAACAAAAACCCGCAACCGCCAGGGGCATGACCGATGCTTCTGCACCACCCGCCAACATGATGTCAGCAGCTCCCCGCCGAATGACTTCGTACGAATCACCAATAGCATGCGTTCCAGTCGCGCATGCGGTACACACGGAACTATTGGGTCCTTTAGCACCGAACCGCATCGACACATGACCCGAAGCAAGATTGGCTATCGAGTTGGGAATGAAGAAAGGGGACACCTTCCGGGGACCCCGCTGTTCTAAAACATTCTGCTCGGAACAGATCTCATTGATCCCGCCAATACCGGAACCAATGTTGACGCCAAACCGGTCCTGATTGATTCGAGTGAGATCCAGACCCGACATATCCATCGCCATCTGAGCCGATGCAATGGCAAACTGGATGAATGGATCCGTTTTTTTCACATCTTTGGCACTCAAATACTGCGTCGGGTCAAAATCAAGAACTTCTCCAGCGATCTGCGACGCATATGCCGTTGCATCAAATTTCGTGATCCGGCCGTAGCCGATATCGCCGTTCAGTAGCCGAGGCCATACCGTATCGATCCCCCTGCCCAAACAACATAGCACACCCATACCTGTTACGACCACACGACGCTCGCTCACATCGAACCTCCTGTATTGATTCCGTTTTCCATTCACTGGAACAGAAGCAGTATGTCCCGCGCTGCTGCATTTTCGCAGCGGATCGATTTTATCGGTCTCTATTCCAAAAAGTCAACTATCCCCGGCGGTGCAGTATCATCAGACCCATTGCCGCAAGAAGAAGTATGATCGTCCAGGTTCCAGTGACCGGAACCGGCGGCATGACCGTTGTGAATGTCCACTGCTCAGGAATCATGACCAGCATACCGGGCGACTGATCCCGAGCACCGGCAACGTGCACCGTCACGAGCTTGTCGATGCCCCATCCTTCGGCACCGGCGGGAGATGAGCAGTATACTGTTTTGCAATAGTCCGTTCCCCATATCTGGAAGGGATTGGTACCGGTTGAGGAATAAACCCAGGTGTGTGCATCGGTTTGAACCGTGACAATAAGATTGGTTACATCGACCGGTGACTCGTAGTCTTGAATGACAAAACGCAGCCCATGGAACGGATTGGCATTGGTACTGCCGGGCGGCGGATTCGGATATCCGCAATCAGGCGGTGGCGTCGGCAGTGGTTGCAAAACGCTGACTCCAGGAACGAACGGCGGATAATTATCGGTTCCCGTTGTGAATCCGAATGTCTGTCCCGGCATCAGGTTGTTATACTCATCTGCAATGGAAACCTGAACATTCTGAAAAATCCCAGGAGTAAAGCGCACGGCAGGATAGATCGTGACTGTATCGCTATCCCACAGGTATTGACTTCCGACCGGTAATGGAGCGGAGTTAACAGTGACCTGAATGGATGACCGGTCAATGCCGATGCCCGGGGAATCCGTGAATTGCAGAACGATCGGGCCGAACAACGGAATCCCGGTCTGTCCGTTCGCCGGATAGTAGGAAACGAGTTGCGGCGCCGTCAGATCGTCGGCATGAAACCGCCATGCTTCGGTGAATGTGTTAGGAGACGGGCAGTTATCGTAAGCGTTGACTTCCACTCGAACATAGGCATAGTCCGTGAACGGTTGGTGGCTGCTTCCCAGGAGGGTAAATTCGTAGCAGAATTCATTGCACGCCGATGGCGGTGTTCCGAGGGAATCGCACAGCGTGATCAGGAGATCGGATGCCTGAAAAACCTCGTCGGGATGACCATGATTAGACACTCTCACCTGGACGGAATCGGGGTCGATGCCTGCCGGCCAATCCTCCAGACCGAATGAGATATCCGCTGTGTGAGCCACGCGGTAAGTCCAGGGGCTGGGAGACCGGGAATTGCTGACCCAGGCGGGATCGGTGGGAGCCGAGCCATTGCCTCCGTATGCGCCTAGATCAATTCGGCTCTCGTCTTTATCGTAAAGGTTTGGTTCGTAACACGATGGATAACCGAATGTTCCGGGATCATAATCGACACAGGGAGATGAGGCCATCAAATGGAAATCGCCTCCGGAATAATTGACAAACTGAGGGTCAATACCCAGCACCAAATCAGCGCTCCACTTGTCGCAATAAGCGGTTGGAGCCCCATGAATGTGATCACCGTTTGAATAGTAGCAATTATTCCCCATCTGCAGATACTGCCCGCTGACCTGAAGCCCATACATGGAGTTATGCGCGAAAATATTGTTTCGGACCCAGCTGGTTCCATTGACGTAACTCAGATGAGCGCCCACGAGATTGTCCACGAATGTGCAGTGCTCGAGAACAATGACCGTGCTTTCAGCAAAAAACGCCGTTCCCGAATAGCCAACAAACAAGCAACCGCTGACAATGGGGAAATTCGTCGCAGCTGTTTCATTGCCCGTTACATAAACTCCATAGGATGGTCCAAGCAGCTGAAAGCCATGGAATACCAGGGTTCCAGCGTTGGGTGTCGGATCGGAAATCCTGACGGTGGGAAGACCGGTATTCGCCGGTTGAATGACACAATCGGTTGGTTCACGGCACCAGGATTCGATCCAGACATCCTTATCGACAACGACGTTTTCTGTATACACTCCATCCGCAACGAAAATAAAATCACCGGACGACGCGCCGTTGATCGCTTGTTGAATTGTATGGCTCGCCGTGTCCCATGACGTAAACCCGGAACCCGGAAACGGACTCCCCGAATCAACGAATCGGTACGTTTGTCCGATAACCGGAAGTGA
>JAFGMN010000124.1 GCA_016927515.1 candidate division CSSED10-310 bacterium
CCCCCCCCCCCCCCGGTGCACCAGCGAATGGAATCTGCAATGACGACGACTCGGGTTTCTGCTCGAAGGAGCAGAATCAATACAACCGTTTGAGGTTCTTCTTTGCCGTTATATCGTTGGGATTAATCCGCAAGGCCTGCCGGTAAGCATCTTTCGCACCATCGGTATCACCTTGAATACGCAAGACATTACCGAGCATGACAAACGCGGATCCATTGCGATGATCGATGGCGATCGCCTGTCTGAACAGTGTTTCCGCCCGGGAATACGCCTGCCGGTCATAGGCGATCTGCCCTTGAAGCACGATGGCCGGCGCAGCATGGGGTGTTCGGGCCAGCAATCCAGCCAGTGTTTTCTCTGCCGATATAATATCCCCGGTCTCATACTGACAAACTGCCAGATTAAATGCGGTGTTCTGATAGTCTCCGGCCAATCGCTGAACACGGCGATACAGGTCGATCGCTTCCCGATACTGCTTCATTTCCTGCCACAGGACTCCCGCTGCATACTGCACGTGGACAACCTCGGGAAACGCATGCGCGGCTTCCCGAAGCGTATTCTGCGCATCAGACCGGCGACCCGCTTTCTTGTATAAATCGACGAGGTCGAGATACAACGCGTCGTTTCCAGGTTGAATCGCCACCGCATCCCGCAATGCATCGATCGCGCCCAAAAAATCTCCGGTCTCCTCGCACACCTGAGCCAAGCGAACAGCAGCATCCAGATAGCTGGGCTGCTGTGTGCGGATCGCCTTGTATTCGGAAACCGCATCGGAATACCGCGCCACCCGGGTATAGGCATCAGCCAATTCCATCCGGGTCTGCACCGCATCAGGCGTTAGATCCAGAGACTGGCGATACTGTTCGATTCCCTCAGCGAAGCGTCCCGATTCGACAAGGGCCTTTGCATAGGATGCACGTGCGATGAAACTGTCCGGATTCCGGTTCACCGCCCGGTCGCAAACAGTCAGAGCTTCCGCATAGTCAGCAGATTCCACCAACATGTAGCACCGGTCGATGTCCGGGTCAGTCTCCGGAATCACCGGTGCTTTTTTCTGAAGAGACGATGTGCAACCAATCATCAAAACCAGTAGGAAACTGACCACTATGAATCTAAATCGTTTCATCCTCATCGATCCTTTCGTCGAATATGTGCGGGTTTACGACCTTTTCCACCGAAGCGGTCCCCCCGCCGGTCAGGCCTGCCCAGAATAATACAGTTGATAAATCTTGGGGTAAAGGCCGTTTTCCCGGCCGATCAGTTCGTCATGGGTGCCCAATTCCGCCAATCGGCCTTTATGAAAAACCATGATGCGATCGACGTGCCGGATCGTGCTCAATCGGTGCGCGACGATAATCGATGTCCGGTTCCGTGTGATCGCTACTGTCGCCGTCTGAATCGCTGTTTCGGTAAAAGAATCAACGTTGGATGTGGCCTCATCGAGAATCATGACGGATGGTTGAAAGCTGACGGACCGTAGAAAAGCGACAAGTTGCTTCTGTCCGGCCGATAATCGGCCACCCGCTTCGCCGACATCCGTCCGAAGGCCGTCGGCAAGCCGTTGAACAAAGGGGTTCAACCCGATGGATGCAGCCAGGGATTCAATGATGGAATCCGTCATTTCCGGTCGGCCAACCCGGACATTATCGGCCACGGATCCGGAGAAAATAACGGCATCTTGATGAATTAACCCAATTGCGCTCCGCAGAACCCGCACCGGCAGCAAGCGGATATCGATGCCGTCAAGTTTGATGACTCCTCGCTGAGGATCGTAAAAACGGCATAACAGATTCGCGATCGTCGTTTTACCCGCTCCTGTCGCACCCACTACCGCGATGCTTTCTCCGGTTTGAATACGAAAGGAAACATCCCGGAGCACCCAGTTGTCATTTGTGTATGCGAACCAAACATGGTCGAATTCGATATCGCCTCGAAGTGTTTCGGCAGAAACGAGGACGGGCTGAAGGGGTTCCGGAATTATCTCCTTGGAATCCAACATCTGGAAAATCCGTTCAGACGATGCCATGGCTGATTGAAGAATGTTGAATTTCTGCGATAAATCACGAATCGGTTGAAAAAACCGGTGGGCATATTGAAAAAAGGCCACGAGTACGCCGACCGAGATGATGCCGTTTTCCGTCATGGATCCGCCTACGGCCAGGATCAGCACGATGGTCAATGCACTGGTGATATCGACGGTGGGCACGAACAGAGCAAAATAGAACACGGTTTTGAGATGGGCGTTCAACGTATCGCGATTGGTCTGATCGAAGTGATTCTGCACGAGCTGTTGATTGTTGAAAAGTTGAACGACGTGGATCCCGCGGATGGTTTCCGCCAGAAACGCCATCAGCCGAGCGACCTGGGTGCGAACATCCCGGAAACTGTCCCGAAACCACTTGCGAAAAAGAATCACGTTTCCGGCAAACAGACTCATACTGATCAGAACGAAAAACGCTAACCGGGTATCGAGAGTAAACATGATGATGAGGATACCGGCCAGGGTAATGATATCGCCGATGAACTGAACAATTCCGGAAGATAGCAATTCATTAAGGGTTTCGATATCCGATGTAAGGCGGGTGATGATCCAGCCTGCGGGATGCGAATCGAAATAAGCCAGGTTGAGCCGCTGGATATGGGCAAACAACGAGACACGGATATCATTCATAATTTGTTGACCCGTCCAGGTCATTAAATAAATTTGGGCGAACATAACGATAAAAGCGGCAGCGATGGTGCCGACATATGCCAGTGTCAGGAGAAGCAAGCCATGGAGATCTTTTTGAGCGATAGGCCCATCGATGGCGAGTTTGATCAGGTAGGGTCCGGTGAGTTGAAGAGCGGAAAACAGAATAAGGCACACGACGGCGGCAATGACCCGTCCCCAGTATGGGCGGAGATATGAAACCACACGGAAAACGAGTTTTCGATCCATTTTAAAGTTATCGGGTGTATCCGCGCCGTGGTGCATCGGTTTCATGCCAGCGCATCCAATTCGTCCAACAGGGCCTGTTTCCGGCACAGCGCCTGGTAATACCCTCGGTTCCGGACCAGTTCGTCATGGGTTCCTTCTTCGATGATCCGGCCTTTATCCAGAACGATAATCCGGTCTGCCCGTTTCGCCGTATTGATTCGGTGTGAAACGATCAACAGGGTACGGGGAGCGTTGAAGGCTGTCAGCTTGGACAGGATGGCCTCTTCCGTTGCAATATCAACACTGGCGAACGGATCGTCAAGGAGCAGGATCGGCGTATTTCGCAACAGGACCCGCGCCAGTGTCAGCCGCTGTTTTTGGCCTCCGGACAGATTGACACCGCGTTCCCCGAGACGGGTTTCCAGTCGATCCGGGAATTCGTTCAGATCCCGATCGATATGAGCGATCTGCACGGCTTCATCGATGGTGACAGGGGAATTATCAACCTGGCCGAATGCCAGATTCGACAGAATGGTTCGAGAAAATAAAACCGGCATCTGCGGCATGATACCGACGCTTTGGCGCACGGAGTATTCGGGAATCATCACCAGATTCCGCCCGTTGATCCGAATGCTCCCTCCCGTCGGATCATAACTCCGGGTCAACAGCGAGAGAAGGGTCGTTTTTCCAGCTCCGGACGAGCCGATCAATGCAACGGTCTCTCCTTTTCGAACCACGAAACTGACATCATCAAGAACGCAGGGCTGATGAGAATGATATCGGAATGAAACCTGATTAAACTCGATATCCCCATCGAGATCCATCGCGGATTGTTCGGACACAATCCCGGCCTCCGCAATCATACCGATCCGGACCGGTTCGTTGAGAATCGCCTGAATCCGGACCATGGCCGCTGATGCCTGTTGAATTAGTCCGACAACCCACCCGATGGCAAGCAGTGGCCAGGACAGGATGATTAAATACTCGATGAAAGCGACCATGCTTCCAAGGGAAATCCGGTCACTAATGACCCACCATCCGCAGAAAAACAGGAGACACGCCGTTGAAATACCCGACAGCAGAACGACGAGCGGTGTGAATAGACCCTGGTACCGGATCAGCTCCAGATTCCGCTTGACGTAAGCAACACTGAGTGCGTCGAACTTGCGGCTCTCGATTGGTTCGAGATTGTATGCTTTGACTACACGGATCCCGGTGATGTTTTCCTGGGCGCATGACGTGATATCCGCCATCTGCTCCTGGACCTTTTCTGAATGCAGCCGTATTTTTCGCCCCATTCGGTAGAACACGATCGGCATCAACGGCAGAGGAGCGAGGGAAATAAGCGTCAATTCTACATCGATGGAAAACATGACCATCAAGGCGAAGGTCAGTGATACGACTGCATTTCCGAGTTGCATGCAGGTCGGACCGAGCACCATGCGGACCCGGAGAATATCGTTTGTGAGCCGGGACATGATATCGCCCGAGGGTACTGTATCGAAGTAGGATTTCGGCAGTATTTGAATGTGTTCGAACACCCGACGGCGCAGGTCATGTTCAAACCGCCGGCTTGTTCCAATGATTTTATGCCTCATTCCGTACCGGCATGCGCAGGCCAGGGCAGTGATTGCGATCATGGATGCGGCGTACACGCCGATCCGCCGGGTTAGCTCACCCGACTTCAGATCATCGATGGCGAGTTTGACAATCCAGGGTTGGACCATTGTCAGGCTGGAAGCCAAGATGAGAAAAACGAAACCCGCGGCCAGCTGCCGGCGGTACGGCCACCAGTAGGGGCGGATGGTTCTCAGAAGTTCCCGTCCTGTCATGGATTCCTGTGTCATTGGATACGCTCCTTGATCCGGGACTTTACTATAGACGGTCGCTCCCGATTTCTCAAAATCGGAAAATATCGCTTTCTTTAGCGAGATCGGCATTATAATTGCAGAATCCGGGTGTACGGAGGGTTGTTTTCATGAAGCAGGTAGTTTTTTTCATCATCGGAATGGGATTATTTTGCGGCACTGGAATCTGCAGTAATGATTTGTCGGTCAGCGGGAGTGGTCATTTGACGGTTCCGCCGGGCGACCCGTTACCGGCATGGGAAACGGATTGGGAGAAGGCTCAGCGGGAGCGATTGGGGTTTCCGCAGCCGGAATCCGTCGATACGCCGCCGGCGGGTGGTGTTGAATCGTATGCGGAATGGGCGGCTTCCTCTGGTGTCATTGTATCGTGGATGGGATTTCAGGATTTTTTGACGGAGATGGTGCGGGAGTTTGTCCAGGTCGGAACGAGTTGGGTAGTAGTTGAGTCGGCATCTCAGCAATCTACGGTTTCCAATCACCTGCTGAATTCGGGCATCTCGCTGGATAATGTGGAGTTTTTGGTGTTCAATATGGATTCCGTCTGGATGGTCGATTACGGGCCATTTTTCGTTCAAGTCGATGGTGAAAGGGAAATCGTGGATCATATTTATGATCGATTCGGTCGGTGGAATGACGATGCCTTTCCATCGAATCTCGGTAGCGCCTGGGGGCTCCCGGTATATGAATCAGACCTGAGAATCGAGGGCGGTAACTTCATTGCCGATGGAGCGGGTATTTGTTTCATCACTGACCGGGTCATTGAACAGAACCAGGCGTATTTGACCGAACAGGAAGTCTACGACCGGTTGGAGAGTTACTGCGGATGTGAAACAGTGCATGTGCTGGATCGTCTCGAAGACGGTACGGGTCACATCGACATGTTCGCCAAGCTCCTGGATGCTGACACGATGCTGATGGGACAATACGATCCGGGAGATCCCGAATACACCGTGCTCGAAAACAATGCAGCAGCGGTTGCGGCTCTTGTTGCATCGACGGGTGAACCGTATGAGGTTGTCCGGATTCCGATGCCGGGAAGCCCATCTGCATATTGGACTTATTCGAATTCGATCATCGTCAACGAACATGTCTTTGTTCCAACGTATAATGATCCGTTGGATGCTGTCGCCATGGCGGTGTATCAAGCTGCGATGCCGGATCACACCATCGTTTCCATTGATGCCAGCGATGTGATCGGGTCGGGTGGTGCAGTCCACTGCACGACAAAGGTAGTCCCGACGAATATCGAGTATCAGGTGGCGTTGGGGAGTGTAGCTATTGATGATACGCTGGGTGATGGTGACGGTTTGATTGATCCCGGTGAAAGTATCGGGTTGATACCTGTTTTGCGGAATGTCGGTTTTTTGCCGTTAACGGGAATAGCGGGATCGCTGTCCTGCCTGGAAACGCAGTATGTGACAGTGACGACGGTCGATGCGCTGTGGCCTGATATTCCTTCCGGTGCCAGCGCGCCCTGCCAACTTCCCGGTTTTTGGATTGCGGTGGATGGAGAAACTCCAGAGCAGACGGTGTTGCATTTTACGATCGAGATCACGGCGGACAATTATACTTCGACGGAAACGTTCTCGGCCACAGTGAGTTCCATGACGATGATCATGGGATGGAACCTGGACACGGATCCGGGGTGGACGGCTGAACCGCAATGGGCATGGGGAGTTCCTGCCGGAAGCGGCGGTGATCCTTCGTCGGGACACACGGGAACCGCAGTGTACGGGTATAATTTGTCGGGAACGTATGGAAACAATCTGGCTGAAAAGTATCTGACAAGTTTACCGCTGGATTTTTCCGATATCACGGGTTCGCAGATTCGGTTCATGCGGTGGCTGGGAGTTGAAGACAGCGTCTATGATCATGCTGCGTTCCGGATTTCCACAGATGGATCGGCATGGACAACGATCTGGGAGCATTCCGGGGGCACGGTGAACGACGGTTACTGGGTTTCCTGCCAGTATGACGTGTCATCCATTGCAGACGGTCAATCCACAGTCTATCTCCGGTGGGTCATGGGGAGCAGCGACGGATCGATAGCGTATTGCGGCTGGAACGTGGATGACATCGAAATTTGGGGAGTTGCTTCCGTCGTCAACCCCACGGCGACACCGGAACCTTGTATACACAATGGAGACGTCAACATGACCGGAGAAATCACCGCTGCGGACGCCCAACTGGCATTTATGATTGCGCTCGGTTCCTACAGTCCATCCTATGCTGAAAACTGCGCCGCGGACTGCAACGGCGACGGAACGGTAACGGCCGGTGACGCGCAAGGCATTTTCCAGACAGCGTTGGGAATCGGCACCTGCGTAGACCCCTTGTAAAATGGTTCACAAACGGTAATATTGTAATATTTTGCTTGTTTTTTCATGGATGGAACAGTAGATTGGAAGTGTGGATTGCGATAGCTCCACCGAATGAAATCAAGATAGAAAGGTCATTAAGATGAGTTTGCCGGGAGAGATACAAAAACGGGTGGATGTGATTTCCGCGTTGGGTTCGGACCACAGAGGTGACGTATGGCGGGTCCGAGACAAGGGCAGTGGCGATGTGTCCTTGTTACGGATCATGGAGTTCACTCACGCGCTTGACACGGACGCTCTTAACCGCGAGTTGGATGATATCGCCGGGCTCACACACCCGAATGTCAGTTTTATCCGGAAGGTCGAGAGGATCGATGCGACTCGGATCGCCGTTTTCATGGACGATCGTGAAGGATCATGGATCCAGTATCACATGGCACAACTCAGGGAAAACGCGGAAATTTTTCATCAATGTGTGACCCAGTTGTGCCGGGGAATGGAGTTTATTCATCAGCATGGTTTGTGTCACTGGGACATCCGTCCGGAAACGATTCTTGTGCATCCGACGCCAAGCGGCTTTTCCGTCTGTTTCATCGAGACGGGACTGAGTTATTATCTGGACATTAAGCGATTACCTGGGCATCGTGATTCACGCTTTCATCGGGCGGCCATGTATATGAGTCCTGAAATCATCTTGGGATGTGGTGCCGACTATCGCAGTGATCTGTATTCGCTGGGTATCGTTTTATTCGAAACAGCGACGGGGATCAATCCATTCGCTGCATCAACAACTGCCAGTGTCGTTTCGGCCCAATTGAATAAAAATGCCCCGCAGGCAAAGGAAATCAACGACAACGTATCGGCGGAGACCAATGCGTTGATTCTGCGTCTGCTGGCCAAGGAATCTGCATTTCGTCCGGCCAGTGCATCGGAAGTCGCGATGGAGATCTCCTGCGATATGTTTCAGCCGTCGATACCGCCACGGACCGGGGGAGTGTTCAAGGCTCACCCGTTACCCCGACAGGAAATCCAGAAGGCATTTGAGAATGTCTGTGCCGGTCGGGGCAGCGTAATCACAGTCTATGGGGCTCCTGGAGTTGGTAAAACCGAACTTCTGCATGATCTTCAGGCGGAGTTCGAGTTATCGGGAGCGGTTTCCCAGGTGATCGAGTCGAATCCGGAGGCACCGGGAGGGGTCAAAGTCCTTCGGCGAATGATTGATATTCTATCCTCTGATTACCCTGGGTTGAACCAGGAAATCGTCGATACAATCTATTTTTTGGACAGTATTGAAAATTACCTGCGGTTGGCAGACCGCGTTCATCTCGACAATATTCTTCGACACGCCGCGGTCCGGTTGTTGTCCCAGTTATTTCTCGCTTCAGACGAACTACTCGATGTTCCTTGTGTTTTCTTTTTGCGGAACTGCCATTTCAGCGATGCTATTTTCTGGCGATTTTTCCAGGCGATATCCATGTTGTTGAGTCATGCACCGGAGCGACTCTGCCCATTTCTTTGGATTATTGAAACCCATGATGTTCATGCTGTTCCGGTCGTTCAGCCGCGTCCCGAGCGGCATGGGCTGGTGGAGATTCTGGCTTTTGATGCAGATGAAACGCGGTCGCTGCTGAGCGCTCAATTGGGATTGACACCTTTTCCTGAGGAGCCGTCCCAGTGGGTCCAGGTTCTGTCAGATGGTCTGCCCCGGCGAATCTGTCTGATCGCCGATGTCATGCGGATAACCCGCATGGTTTACTGGTCGGAAGGTGATTGGATCTTCAATAACAATCGGTTTGACGATGTCCGGTCTTTCCCGGATTTGGATCGATTGATCCTGTGGATGTTCAACGAGCAGCTTTCGGAACCCGACAGGGTGACGTTGATTCATCTGGCATTCTGGTCACAGGG
>JAFGMN010000125.1 GCA_016927515.1 candidate division CSSED10-310 bacterium
ACAGCACCGTCTCCCATCACCGGCCGACCGTCCAGGTTCAACATTCCGCACCGTGCCCGTTCACCGGCGACAACCCGCCAATCAGCGGCCATATCCACCGCTCCGACCACTGCCTGACAGATATCCCCGCTACGCAGCAGGCTGACGGCCGCATTCAATGCATGCACCCCCGATGTGTCCTCGCTGGAAACCGTGAATCCAGGGCCGCCGATTTTCAACACGCGCGCGATTCGGCTGGCTACGATGCCTCCCAGGGCTCCCATGGTCCGATTTGCCGTCAATGCCGGAGACCAGCCGTCGAGAACCGATTTGTCATCGACCGGCCCGGCGGAAATGATCGGTTCCATCGCCCATCGCACCTGGAACTGCGTGGTGTTCAGATCCAGTCCGACCCCGATGAACACACCGGATTCCCGGGCACAATCCTCCCGCCAGGCCCCTGTGTCCACCGCCTCCATCGCGGTTTTCAGCATCAGTAGTTGCTGAGGAAGCATCTCCCGCAACTCCGCCGGTGGTATGCGAAACCGAGACACCGGCAGATACACCGGTTGCAGGGGGTAGGCCGCTTCTTCGGCGGGGTTCAGGATATGGCGCTGAAACCACTGCGACCGGCACAGCCATGGATGGGCCGCTGGATGCGCGGGGGTTGGAGACGTTTCGAAGCCCATCACCCGTTTCTGAACGGTGTCCAGGCCGGTCCATTTACCCGCCGCCATAGCCAGTCCAACCACGGCCACGCGCTGGGGGGATGCGAGTTCCGGCAGGACGGTATACCCGGCCGTGTCCGCTGGGTGGCCGGGCGAGGCATCCGGCGCGACGGGCAGCGATTCGAGCAGAACATGGGCGTTGATACCGCCGAAACCGAACGCGCTGACGGCGGCGCGAAGGGGTTCATTTTCCTTTCGTGGCTGCCACGGCGCTGGCTCCCGCAGGATGCGGAACGGACTGTTTTCCAAATCGATTGCGCCGGCGGGGGCCCGAAAATTGGCGGTAGGAGGTAGCCGGTGATGCATCATTGCGAGGATCACCTTGATCAATCCAGCGCTCCCGGCACCGGTGAGCAGGTGACCGATATTGGATTTGACGGATCCGATCGCGCAGCGGCCGGGCGGTCGCGCACCGGCTTCCCGCCAGACGGTCACCATGGATCGGAATTCGACGGCATCGCCCACCGGTGTGCCCGTGGCATGGCACTCGACCAGATCCACATCGCCGGGATTCCATGCGGCCTGATCGTATGCAGCCCGCATCGCTCGGACCTGTCCCTCGCTGTCGGGGCCAAACAGGCTTCCGCCGATATCATTGGACAAACCAATTCCCCGGATCACGGCACGGATGCGATCGCCGTCCCGAACGGCATCATCCAGCCGCTTCAATACAACCATTCCAGCGCCTTCGCCCACGACGAGACCGTCAGCCTGCCGGTCAAAGGGCGCGCAGATTCCGCTGGGAGACAGCGCGCGTAACTGGCTGAATCCCATTTGGGTATACATCGAGTCTGCGCGGCCGACGCCGCCGGTGATAACAGTGTCCAGCCGGTGTTCACACAGCGCATAGACTGCTAACTTGACGGCATATAACGATGATGCGCAGGCGGCATCCAACGTGAAACCGCCGCCGCCGAGCCCGAGCGAACGAGCCAGCAGGGCGGCGGGCAATCCCGCTGGAAATCGGTTCAATGGATGATACCGGCTGTCCGGTGCCGGGTAATCCGAATTCCCGGTCAGGAATTCCTGGATCGCGGGAATCACTTCCTGCCGAATCATGCCGGAGACCGTTTCCGTTGGTAGAACGATATTGCCGAGAATGACGCCGGTCCTGGCTGGATCGGCGCGGTGGCCCGTCACATCGCGATACGCGGCATGCCCGGCGGCAAGGGTCAGATGAAAAACGGGGTCCAGGTTGTTCAACAGAACCGGTGGCAAACCGTAAACAGCCGGGTCGAAATCATACGAATGAACCAAGCAGGCTCGCGTGGAGCGGACCCGGTCCTTTACTGCCTCACCGGCATGAACCACCGATGCGGGAGG
Organism: candidate division CSSED10-310 bacterium; assembly: GCA_016927515.1. GTDB lineage: Bacteria > CSSED10-310 > CSSED10-310 > CSSED10-310 > CSSED10-310 > JAFGMN01. The sequence goes on from JAFGMN010000125.1 coordinate 2,031, forward strand.
TACTGGCCAGCGCGCATCGGGAATCTCCCGTGATGCATGGCGACCGGCATCGATCAGTTGCTGGAACGCCTCGATATCCGGCGCGTCCGGGAAGACACCGCCCATCCCGACAACCGCTATATCCAGCGGTTGATGACGCGCGTTATCATCCATGGTACCAACCCGGTTCATTCATGCATTCTGCGGATTTTAAACGCATCGCGAAGCCCCTTGTCGGTGATGCACTGATACGACTCGATCATAGCGACAACCTGGTTTTCCTCATCTTTGAAATAGATATCGGCGAAGACCTGGTTCCCGCGGTGTTCCTTCACGCGGATATCTGCTACAGCCCAGGCGGGAAGATTTTTCCTGAACTGGCGGTAGGTCGCGAAACCGCAGGGAAGAGACGGCATGTCCAGCATCAGTTCAGTCCACAAAATCATCAACTGGAACGATGCGTCAATACTCATCGGATCCGTGAGCCAGGTATCGGCAATCGGTACATTCATCCATTCAATGGGAGCCGGTGCGCCATCCACTGCGGCAACAATCCCCGACTCACTGACCCCTTCGACCGCCCGGATGCTCTGGAGTTTTTCCCCGTGAAAAAGCACTTCGCTGTACAATTGTTCCTGATGGATCGGGTACGATTCCATCCGATCCAGGGGGGTCGGCGGAGCCGGTGGGGCGGGCAGCCGCGGCGCTAGGATCACCTCGGCACTGACATGCACGAATCTCTTGCCGTCCGGCATGACACCCCTCAACTCCACTGGAATCCGGAACAATCGGCCCTCCCGCTCGGACTCTCCCGTTTTGCATTCCAGCTCAAACTCCATACCCGATCGTAAAACAATACCCTTCAACAATCGGAAATTCTCGATTCCATGGATCAACAGGCTCGGATGCCGGATCATCGCCCCCTGCGCCGCGAACTCCATCAGCAATGCCATCGGAACCACCGGCATGCCATTGATCAAATGACTTTTTAGAACCGGCAGACGGTCGTCGCTGATGATGAGCCGATAGACTTCCTGCAGTTCCGCCGCATCATCCTCTTCCGATTCACCTTCACCCTCCGGCTCGCTTGCTTCGAAACCTTCGGATTCCGTCCCGGAATACTGATCCGGCTTTTCTGTATCGATACGGGTCTCATCGGCGATCGGCTTGCGATCGCCCGGGAGTAGGACATCCTGTTCGGACGTGCCGATGATGACGATTTCAACCGGTTTGATGACCGTACGACCATACTCCATCCGCAATTCACGGCTGAGATACAGTGCACCGGATGCCGGATCGATGAGCGGAATGCCTTCAGCCAGGAACACGTTTTTCAGCTCTGGCGTCACCATGCCGCCGTCCCACGGTCCCCAGTTGATCGCCAGGGTCCGGCAAGCGGGATATAACGCCGAGAATTTGTGGGCGAATTTATTGAGTACTTCGTTGGCCATCGCATAATCAATTTGGCCCTTTCGGCCGAAACGGGCCGTGCTGGATGAAAAGAGCACCAGAACTTTCAGTTGTTCCAGATCGAGGCACTCCGAAATAATCCGCAGGCTTTCCACCTTTGTCCGAATGACCCGATCGAAATCCTCCAGCGTTTTATCGACTGCCAGCTTGTCGGCAATGATGCCAGCGCCGTGGAGCAGGCCGCGGATGATGATGTTTTCCTTTTTCAGCCGATTCGTTAATACGACCAGTTTCTCCCGGTTCGTCACATCGGCGGATTCATACCGGACCTGGACGCCCATTGACGTGAACCGGTCGAGATTGTTCATCAGCTCGCGGTTCTTCATCCAATGCTGGTATGTCCGGTTCAGGTCTTTCGGCGACAGATTTGAGGAATGTTCTTTCATGATGGCCTGCTTGATTGCCGCCTCATCGAACAGGTCTTTCAACCAGACCGGTTCGAGAACCGGGGGATCGCTTCGTCCCACCAGCAGGAGATTGACACGGAACCGCCGGGCCAGTTCCGCCGCGCAGACCGCCGT
>JAFGMN010000126.1 GCA_016927515.1 candidate division CSSED10-310 bacterium
AAAATCGGCTGGTCAAGGTCGGGTCCGCGGCCGGATGGACCGGTGGTACGGACGGCAACCACATCGAGTCGGTCTTGAGCGCGCGCGTTGATCACGATAAAGCTTCTGTCGACGGACAACATATCATGAATGATGTCCTGGATGCCTTGATAAATGATGGAGTCGCCATCGAACGTGCGGAGCCGAACGGAGAACGTAAGCAGGTCTGAAAAAAGACGAATCATGCGCGTCAGATCTTTCCGCTCGGTAAAGGATTCACTGATTTCGATCAGTTTCCGGGGATCGTAAGCCAGTGCGAACGTATCGTCCGGGTGTTTGTCGGGTATTTCCAGATCGGATGTATCGTTCTCTTCGGCATTATCTAAAAACGGTTCCTCACCGAAGCCAAGAAAGGTGTTCCCTACCCGTATGCGATCACCGGCTTTTAACTCACTCTCATCCACGCGGACATCATTGAGATACGTACCATTCCGGCTTCCCAAATCGCGTAGAATAAAGAACCCTTTTCGTCGTTCGATAGTGACGTGTCGCCGCGAAACCTTCTGATCCAGGATCTGCACCTCATTGGCGGAATCACGACCGATTGTAATCGTTTGATTGATCCGAAAAACACGTCCCGGACGGTCGTTGATGAATACGGTCAGCTTCGCCATATTGGATTCAATCCTCGCACTATACTCCGCCGAAACCCATCTGCTTCAATCTCACCGGATCACTCCGCCAACGCGGGCTGACCTTGACCCAGAGCTGTAGATCAACTTTCGAGTCCAGAAATGCGGCAATCAACATCCGGGCATCGGTCCCGATCTTTTTGATCATAGCACCTCCCGCTCCGATTATAATCCCCTTCTGGCTCTTTTTTTCGACGTGTATTGTTGCGGCGATATCGATCCGATTATCCGACTGCTTGAAATGCTCGATTTCCACCGCGACAACGTGCGGCATTTCCTGATACGTATTCTCGATCACTTTCTCCCGGATATATTCAGCAGCAATGATGCGTTCAGGCTGATCCGTCACCTGGTCCATCGGATACATGGGGTCGCCTTCGGGAACATTTTCGATCAGAAGATCGACGAGCCGGGTAAGATTTTCACCGGTAACGGCAGAAATCGGAAGAATCGCACGGGGTTCGATGCGCTGATATAACTGATCCATTAACGGAATGATGGTTTCTTTGGGAACGGTATCGATCTTGTTGACGGCGATGATCAGGGGGACCGGGGAACCCGCGAGGTGATCGGTGAAGATTCCGATCTGTTTATCCACCGATCGATCGGGAAAAACCATCCAAACCAGAAGATCCATTTCCCTGATAGTACCCCATGTTGTGTTGAGCATGCGGTTGGACAGCTCGTTTCTTGGTCTGTGAATACCTGGAGTATCCGTCAATGCGATCTGGTAAGTTTCGCTTTGGATAATTCCGACCAGGCGATGTCGCGTTGTCTGGGGTGAATCAGCGGTTATGGCAATTTTCATTCCGGTAAGGCGATTGACCAAAGTGGATTTTCCAACGTTTGTCCATCCGATCAAACCGACGAAACCCGATCTGAATCGGGTAGAGGGTGTTTCAAACGAATCAGGATTCGGATTTTGTGATTTCATGTCCATTTTTATGGAGTTTTCCTTCCGGTTCGACTGTGACCATGACGGTTTCTATCCGCCGGTCATTGGCTTTAATGACTTTGAAATGTAGATTTTGAAAGGTTTGTGTTTCACCGGGAGCGGGTACGCGGCCGAACAGGTGGAACAGAAACCCACCTAGGGTTTCATAGTTATCTTCGGGAAACTCACTATCGATTTCTTCTCCCAACTCGTCCAGGTCGATCCGAGCAGCGGCTTCCCAGACGTTTTCGCTGATCTGCCGAATCGAAACGAGTTCCTGATCATACTCGTCATGGATCTCGCCGACGATTTCTTCAAGCAGATCTTCGATAGTGACGAGACCGGCAACACCGCCGAACTCGTCAACAACGATGGCCAGATGTTTCTTTTCCTTCTGGAATTCTTTCAACAAAACGGCAATCCGCTTTGTTTCGGGAACAAATGTTGCGACGCGTTTCAATGAGTCCAGAGTGACACCTGCATCGCGATTGCGCCAGTATTGGAGCACATCTTTGGCATAGAGTATTCCGACGATGTTATCGACTCTATCTTGATAGACCGGGATTTTTGAAAACCCGGATTCAATGACTTTGGCAACGAAATCGTCGATTGAACTGGATATTTCAATTGCTTGTAGATCGATCCGCGGTGTCATGACTTCTCTGACAATGGTCTCGGACATTTCCAGAATCGATTGAAGCATCTCGCTTTCGTCCTCGCGAAACACGCCATCTTTAGCGCCTGCATCAATAATTGATCGAATTGTGTCTTCCGCTTGAGCCATTCGTTCATCTTCGGATCTCGGGCTGAGTGCATCCGTTGTTCGATTGATGAGTCTGCGTGTCAGATATACCGGAACATAAAACAAAAACGCACACGCAAGTAAAAGCGCACGTTCCCATTTCCAGAACTGATCTCGGAGATGAATCGGGAAGATGGCAGGAAGAATGATTCGGGCACAACTTTCGGCGATCATGGCTATGATAACAAACATGACGAGATCACCGCTGGTTGCAACGGTTCGATTTATCAGCCACGTAAAAAAAGCGATCAGGCAAATGATTTCAAAAAGAATGGCTGCATACGTGACACCGAGAAAGATATTGGCGATCTTGAGACCATGATAAGTGTCCTGACCTTCTTCTAACTCGAAAACGCGGTCGATCTGAGCGGAATTCAACCGCTGCAGTGCCGTCGAGAAATAAATCAGGACGATTGCTGGCAACAACATGCCGGTAGCAATACCCAAACTCAACGCTGTGTAATCATTCATGAGAAGTTATGTTCCATCCATTGAACGGCGCTGTCCAAACCAATCTGCTCAGCGGCCGACATTCTATTGTATTGATCGTCTGTGTCATGATCGTAACCGAAAAGATGTAACAGACCATGAATGCACATTTTCACGATTTCAATAATCAAAGGGCGTCCAGAAGCGCTGCTTTCCCTTCGAATCGTTTCGATCGAGACAAAAACTTCACCCCACAAGACCGGTGGAGAATCCTCGTTGGGTATTGGGATTGAATCGAGCATGAGTCTCGGTTCGATCCAGTTATAATGAGGAAATGATAGCACGTTAGTGGGTGAGTGTTTCCCCCTGTAATCCCGATTGAGACCCGCGATCGTATCATCATCAACCAAAGACACATCAACATCGCCTGCCGGTAACTCCAGATCCCGGTAAACGGCATTCAATATGTGGCTAATACTGTCAGGTTCTATTTCTGCATCATCCAGCGATCGATGATCGCCTACTGTCACGCTCATTGTTTGCGTTTTCCCTCTTGCATCTGATTGCCCTCGGAAGATCTCCGGCCACTGCCTTTCATCTCCATTGCCGGATTCGCCGATTTCTGATCTGAGAAATTGAATCCCGGGTACTCGATCCGGCTATGCATATTCCTCAGCAATCGATCATACAGCCTTTCCGCAATGATCGTCAATTCCCTGAATGTTAATTCACAATGGTCGAACTGATGATCCCGAAATTTGGCATACGTCACGGTTTCTACCATCGTTTTCAGAGAGGACGGCGAAGGTGATTTCATCGAACGGGCCGCAGCCTCCACCGAATCAGCGATCAGCACGATTGCTGCTTCTTTGCTTCGCGGACACGGACCGGAATACCGGAAACTTTCTTCCGAAACGCAGCCACTGTCGGTTTTACCGCAGTCGTCGCAAGCCTTTCGATAAAAAAAAGTGACTAAAGAATCGCCATGATGCTGTTCGATGATATCAATTAAGTCTGAACCCAGTCCGGCTCGTCGCGCCATTTCGACGCCTTGTTTGACATGCTTGCGGATGATCATGGAACTCATATTCGGAGTTAGCTTGTCATGAGGGTTTGTACCGGTAATGTTCTCTATAAAATACTGAGGTTGAGCGATTTTCCCAATGTCATGATAATACGCACCGACCTTCGCCAATAGTGCATTGGCACCGATCGCCTCGGCAGCCGCCTCAGCCAAATCTCCAACCATCAAGGAGTGATGATGAGTTCCCGGCGCTTCCATTGCCAGTTTACGAAGCAATGGTTCATTGAAATTCGACAGTTCCAACAGACGGATATCGGTTGGAATTTTAAACATCCATTCGAGAATGGGCAGCAGTATCGTCACAATCATTGCGACCAGCAATCCTCCTGCCAAACCCATTAATGCCGAGAGAGCCAGGAGCATGCCATTGAACTCGCCCTGCACAAGCTGCAGAACGATTACGGCGACACCATTGGCGATACTGATCAAGAATCCGCCCTGAAGGATCATTGTCCGATGTTTATACTGCGATACGGCAAAAACGGCGGAATAGCCTGACAAGACGGCAAACAGACCGACCATGAAATCGCCGCCAAGTATCATGGCTGATATCATGCCGTATATAAAATTAAAAAAAACACCGATCCTCGCTCCGATAAGCAACGCCAGAAGCATGGAACCCAGGGCGAAAGGAATGGCATAGCGATAGGGCACCGGCGAGTCCATCGGGAACCGGGTCATGTATTCAGGGATGATTCCGGACAGGGCGGAAATTCCCTGGCATAAAAGAAGATGTATCAGGCTTACCAGTCCAATCAAAACATACCGGTTTGTTTCGAGATTCGGATGGAATTTTCGAAGATAGAATACGATAAGCCCAGCCAGTAGCAGCATGACCAGCATGTTACCGGCAAAAATAAGTCCAAGACGGCTTTCCTTGCCGAGTTTATTGAGCTGATCCAGCCGAAGCTTGATCTCAGGCGTAACGCGATCACCAGCGGCAACTATGACCTCTCCGGCCGCGACTTGAAAAAACACAGGTTTGACCGTATCCCGAGCCACTATGCGTCGTTTCTGCGTTTCCTGCATATTGTACGTCAGATTGGGTCGAATAAGGGCACGAACCAAATCGGCACTGATATCCTGAAGCAGCTGGTTGTCTGGAAGTACTCGCGCCGCACTGTTATCGACTTCGCGATAGGCGACATCCAATGATATAATCGTGTCCAGATTATGAATAACCCTTTCATCCTGAGAGATCATATCCCGGCGAATCAGCCCGTTCTTCGCGATATCCTGTAAAAGATCCCTGTTTGCAATAATGGCATAGGAACAGATGTCGGAGAGAATCGCCTGGATGGGTTCTTCCAGAGAGTAGCTGAATTCCAACTCTCTCAGCAGGAGAAAGATCTCTTCGGAAATCTTTACACCCGTACCGGTCAGAAACTGGCGATAATCGTCATCTTCGTTGTTCATCGCGTGTTTCGATTCGGCCTCTCCGGGAGCATGAAGTCTGGGTGGTTTTGGAGGTCCCATAAAATCATCATCGCGATCCTGAACACTCAGCACCAGGCGTCGATCCCGCAAAATCTGCCGCCATTCATTGAAAATTTCCGTTATCCGCTGCTCCAGCTTACTCTGCAATCGGTTGTCAAAATCATAAACCGGCAAAACCGACGCTTCAGCTTGATCTTTGCGCTGCCGCGTCGTCTCTTCATCGATGACCGTGAAATCGTATCCAGATCGAATGTCGTCCCAGACCTTTTCCCCCACCTGCAGCGTGCTAACCGGTGTCGAAGGGCGCGGAGTCAGCGCATAGGCGAACACAACAACCAACCCGGCCATCAAAAACCAGCGCATCCATGGTTCCGATCCCTTCTTGACGATAAAACGGCTGATCTGTTTCTGTACACGATTAATCACTCAGCACGATTCTCCTCCATTTATCTCCTTCTGTCACCTCTCATGCCTCTCATACGCGGCCACAATATCCCGCACTAATTGACAGCGAACGACATCATCGCCGGTTAAATAGATAAACTCAATTCCCCGCACATGGTTCAGGATGTTCCGCACTTCGACCAGACCGGATTTTCTCTCACCCCGCAAATCAATCTGCGTTATATCACCGGTAACCACCGCCTTTGCATTGAATCCAAGACGAGTCAGAAACATTTTCATCTGCTCGGAAGTGGTGTTCTGTGCTTCATCTAGAATAATGAACGAATCATTCAACGTACGACCACGCATGAAAGCGATCGGCGCAATTTCAATGACGCCGCGTTCGATCATCCGATTCGCCCTCTCGACATCCAGCATATCATACAGGGCATCATACAGCGGCCGAAGATACGGATTCACTTTTTCATACATGTCACCAGGCAGAAACCCAAGGTTTTCTCCCGCTTCCACTGCCGGTCGGGCCAAGACAATCCGGCTGACCTGCTTGCGTATTAAATACGTCACGGCCATTGCCACGGCCAGATAGGTTTTTCCGGTTCCGGCAGGGCCAATGCCGAAAACCAGATTGTGTGAAATCATGGCATCGATATACCGCTTTTGATTTGGAGTTTTTGGATAGATCTTCTTCTTTCGCGTTTCGATAATGCTTCCCGTCATCATCAAATCCCGGATGTCAGCCGAATCCTTCCCATTGTCAACATTTCGGATGGCTGTAAGAAACTCATCTCGGGAGACCTCATACCCGTCGGCAGTCATCGTTTCGAGATTTCTCAAAACGATTTCAGCACGTGTGATATCAGGTGCATTGCCATGGAGAATCAGATCGGTTCCTCGAGCACTAATCGTAACACCGAATGCATTTTCGATAATTTTCAAGTGCTCATCAAAAGCACCGAAAAATTTCTGAAGATCATCAATTTTTTCCAAAACGAGCTTTTTGGAAGGCTGACTGCCTGAATCCATGGATTGTTTAATCCCTACTTTTCGCCGTTTTTCACCGTCACAACAAGCGGTGACCAATGGAAAGTTTTAATAACTGCATCGCTGACAGAATCGGCCGTGGTCTTATCAGCATATGGTCCAACCCTTACCCGGTAGTTTGTGATGCCCGTGTTGAATCGGATTTTGGAAACATAGGCCGGAAAACCTTTGTCCACCAGTTTTTTCTTTGCATCTTCCGCAAATTTCATCTTCTTTACGGAATGCACCTGAACAACATATGCCTTTTCAAAATCAGGACCGACCGTTGCTTTCGGATCCGGGGTAGCGTCAGGAACGGGCGCTTTCGCAGGATTCTGCGATTCAACCGTATTGCCAGCGGAATCGATGCTGGGTAAAACGGACTGAACCGTCACCATGGAATCGTCCGGTGGTGGAGGGACCGTTCCTCCTGAATCTGTCTGTTCACTCGGTCCAGTATCTGTCCGTTCACCTAGCTTCAACAGGTTATAATACGAGTGTCCCTCATTCTTTACGAACGGTTTGCCCGAAGTCTCATCGGGTGATGTTCTTCTCAATTGTCGAAGCTCTTCCGGTAAATCGTCCTCGGTTGCATCTTCCGGAACTCGGCGAGCAATTTCTTCTACCGTAGGAAATGGTTGGGGGAACGTGGAGTTTTTCCCGATAACGAAGCCGGCGGCCAGGCACAGTAAAGCGATGAAGATGCCGGCAGCAACAAGGCTGTAAAGTTGGCGACGTGTAATTTCAAAGGGTTCGGGCATGGGTTGTTCTTACTTTCCGGATTCGTCTTTGTTTTTATTCATGAATATGGAAAATAAGTCGATTGGCATGGGGAAAATCGTTGTTGAATTATTCTCCGTGGCTATTTCGGACAAGGTCTGGAGATACCGCATCTGCATAGCCATGGGTTCAGCGGAAATCACTTTGGCAGCCATCTGGAGTTTTTCCGATGCCTGGTATTCGCCTTCAGCGGCAATCACTTTTGCTCGGCGTTCCCTTTCTGCTTCCGCCTGTCGAGCCATAGCCCGCTGCATCTCGGTTGGCAGGTCCACATGTTTAATCTCAACATTCGATACCTTGATACCCCATGGATCCGTATGTTTGTCGAGAATCGATTGGAGATCATGGTTGATTTTATCCCGGTTCGACAGAAGATCATCCAACTCATGCTGCCCAAGAACACTTCGCAAGGTCGTTTGGGCCAGTTGGCTCGTGGCATACAGATAATTTTCAACCTCAACTACGGCCTTGTTAGGTTGAACAACCCGGAAATAGATAACAGCATTAACTTTGACCGACACGTTGTCGCGAGTAATGATATCCTGCGGCGGAACATCCATCGCAACTAAGCGCGTACTGATTCTGACCATCCGGTCAATTGGCTGAAAGACAAAGAACAATCCCGGACCCTTCGGCTGGTTGAGTAGTCGACCCAAGCGGAAAATGACCGCGCGTTCGTACTCCCTGAGAACCTTGATACAACTGATAAGCCACAAAAAGAAAACAACTATAATGATTGCCAGAAACTGTGTCATTCTTCTTCCTCCCTGCCGCTGCGGATAAGCGGCTTGACGATCAACGTGAGACCATCCGATTTTAAAACGATAATCTCCCGATTTTCAATAATATCAGTATCGTCATACGATCGGGCACGCCATATCTCTCCATGCACAAATATTTGCCCCTCAGGTTGTAACGCCCGTGTTACGATCCCCCGCGCACCACTCAACCCCTCATTGCCAGTGATAACTTGCTTGCCATGACTCCTCACAACAAGCGCAACAAGGACTCCCATAATGGCGGCCAATGCCAGCGCAAGCGGAACAACGGCACTTAATGATACCTGCATACCTGAAACCTCCTCATCGACTAACATCGTGCTACCAAGGATAAAGGCAGCGATGCCACCGATCGTCAATACTCCGTAACTTGTCATCTTGATCTCCAACGCGAAAAACACAAAGGCCAGAAGTATCAGTAGCAAACCAGCCGTATTGATCGGAAGCGTATGCATCGCAAAGAGACCAAGAATTAAACATATTCCGCCGACAACCCCCGGAATGATGACCCCGGGATGCGACAATTCAAAATAAAGACCTAGACCACCCAACGCCAGAAGATAAATTGCGAGCGTCGGATTGATCAGCGTCGACAGAAACCGCTGACGCCACGTCATCGGCTTTTCGACGATTCTGGCACCCTCAGTTGTGAGCCGAATTTCTCCAGATACCAACTGGATGGGTATCCCGTTCAACCGTTCGATCAGATCAGACCGCGTGGCACAGATCATATCGATCACACCGGCCTCCAACGCTTCGGTCTCCGTCGACGATTCACTGTCCTTGACCGCACGGATCACCCAATCAAGATTGCGCCGTCGATTCTCAGCCAGTGTTTTCGCCCATGCCAGAGTATCATTCAGAATTTTATCCTCCATCGCATCGGACACTGAAAGGCCAGTCCATGTCAATCCTGTCGACATCTGTGTTAGAAACGCTCCTGATTCCTCGTCACCCGGTTCATTTTCATCTGATCGATCACGGCTGGATTCTCCGCCTTCCGAATTCATCGTTTCGGTCTCGTCTCCCCGCGGATCCATCGGTCCACCAGGACCCATTGTCACCGGATGAGCAGCTCCAATGTTTGTCGCAGGAGCCATCGCCGCCACATGGGAGGCTATGGTAATAAACATCCCAGCCGAAGCCGCACGGGCTCCGCTAGGCGATACATAGGTTATAACCGGTACATTCGCGTTGATAATACGTTGTACGATGACTCTCGTACTGTCGATCAATCCACCCGGCGTATCCAATTCGATGATAACACATCGAGCGGACTTGTTTTCCGCCTCCGAAACGACCTCATCGATGTACTCCGCAACCATCGGATTGATCGTATCCTGAACTGTCACCACCCAAATATCCTCGGATGCCGCTGCTGCTGCCGAAATGAAAATTGGCATCAGGATTGCCAATAACCCGCATCGACACCAAGACACCACCATCTTCATGGTCGTCTCCATCTGACACCATCCCGCGTATCTTCAAGAATGACCCCCATACTATGCAAAATGTCGCGTATCCGATCCGCTTCCACAAAATCCCGCCGCTTGCGCGCCTGCTGTCGTCTCTCGATCAATTCCTCAATCTCCTGCGCCGGATCCGATTCCTCCTCCACTGTAATGACACCCAGAACCCGATCGACATCCTCAAGTACATCACGAATCATCACGGCTTCAGGCAGTGTCAACGCGCTTTCATCCATGGCGAAGTTATATTCCCTGACCATATCGAATAATACGCCCAGCGCTCTGGCCGTATTCAAATCGTCCGCCAAAGCATCCAGCCAAGCATTCCGGATTTCCGCCACCCGACCCTGAGGCTCCGGTGAATCTCCCTCAAAATCAACAGCATACTCACACACTCGACGGTAAAATGCTCGTAACCGTTTCACTGCTGAAGCTGCCGAATCAATGGCTTCCATCGAAAAAGCCAACGGCTTACGATAGTGAACGGATAAAAGAAAGTAACGGACCGCCGCACCATCCACACCTTGCTCACGCAAGGCACGAGCCGTTACAATGTTGCCAAGAGATTTCGACATTTTCTGCTCCTTCATGTTTAAGAAGGCACAGTGAAGCCAATACCTGACGTATTCGACTTCATTCGCCGCTTCGCTTTGCGCGATTTCATTCTCGTGATGGGGAAAGATAAGATCCTCCGCTCCTGTGTGAATATCCAACGTGGGACCAAGAAATCGCCGACTCATGGCCGAGCACTCAAGATGCCATCCCGGACGACCATCGCCGAAAGGAGCTTTCCAGAACGGTTCATTCTCACGGCGACCCTTCCACAAAACGAAATCCCTCGGATCATCTTTGCTGTATTCATCCGAATCCACACGGGTTCCCGATTGCACACGCGTCAAATCAATACCGGATAATTTTCCGTACGCTTTAAAGCAGGCAATACGGAAATAGATCGATCCATCGCGCTCATATGTGTATCCTTTTTCAATCAACTCGCTGACCAAACGGATCATCTCGCCAATGTTCTCCGTGGCACGGGGGCTGTATTCAACATCTTCCAGGTTCAGATACCGGCAATCTTCGAAAAAGGCGTCCTCATACCGACGAGCAATCGCATGGGTCGTCGTTTCGGACGAGATGGCACTGCGAATGATTTTATCATCGATATCCGTGATGTTTCGAACATGGATGACGTCGTATCCAAAAACAGTGAGTACCCGACGAAGAACATCGACGAAAACAAAGTTCCTGAAATTGCCGATATGAGCATAGTTGTAGACGGTGGGTCCACAGGAATAAATTCGAGCTTTTCCCAGGTGAACCGGTTCGAACCGGCGGACACAACCCGCTTTCGTATCGTGGAAATAGATGGGGCGCGGTGAATTCATGATCGATTTCCTTTCTGACAAGCTCCCGTGCACAATCTGACAATCATTCTATCGAATCATCTCCTCTCAGAGTATAACATACCAGAATTGGTTCCGGCTTTGCAGAGAAAGAGGGTTGGAAGAAGCAGAAACCTCGAAGTGGGAAATGGAGAAATCGATTATGCTATCCGAATTGGGTGAATTTGATTTGATCGAACGCTTCCTCTCGGCATTTTCGAACCCGTCTCGCGATCTCGTAATTCCTCCCGGGGACGACTGCGCCGCCTTTCGGGTATCCCCCGAAACACTGATGCTCGTTACCACCGATTTGCTCATCGAACATGTTCATTTCGATCTCTCAACAATTCATCCCCGCCAACTCGGCTGGAAAGCCATGGCAGTCAACATCAGCGATATCGCAGCCATGGGTGGAACTCCCGCTTTCGGATTTTTATCGATCGCTCTGCCCAAACGAACATCAACAGCCTGGATCGATGCCCTCGCAGAAGGAATGAGCGCTTGCTGCACCCGGTATCATGTGACCCTCGCCGGGGGCGATACCACGGGTTCACTGCACGATATTGTAATCAATATCGGTCTGATCGGATTCACATCGCCCCAACGATGCATCCGTCGAAACGGTGCTCTCCCCGGCGATTGCATTCAGGTGTCCGGTCCATTTGGCGGATCCGCTGCAGGGCTGAAACTCCTGGCCCTCGGAACACCTCTGAACCCCCTTGAGCAATCGCTGATCACCGCTCATCTTGAACCCATCCCACGGGTTGCCTGTGGACAAGCCCTGTCGCAGTTAACCGGTGTTCACGCCATGATCGATGTTTCTGACGGTCTGATCCAGGATTTGGGGCATATATGCCATGCCAGTGGTGTCGGAGCCATTGTAAGTGCTCACTCCGTTCCCGTGTATCCGGGAATTCCGGATAGGATTGGCAGGGAGCGGATTGATCCGCTGAATCTCGCTTTGAGCGGCGGTGAAGACTATGAGCTGGTTTGGACCGTATCGCCTGAATGTGCCGATGCGGCTCTTGCATCGGCCGTGACGGCTGGAGCGTTGCATGCGGTCACTATCGGAGTGATTGGAGAAGGTCAATCTGTGGTCGTGATGCTGGATGGAAAGCCTCTTCAATTGGCACGTGCCGGTTACGATCATTTTAAACCGTGATCATCCGGTGAATCGCTGTCCTGCGAATGGATCGGCAGTTTATCCCCGAAATACAGTGTTTGACTTGGAAACGCGAACGATAGACCGAGTTCTTCAACGGCCCGCAAGAACTTCAGATTGATTCGCTGTCGCGTTTCTAGATATTCTTTCCAGACGGTCGATCGCGTGAAGTAATACACGAACAGTTCCAGAGAAGAAGGTCCGAAATCATTGAAATAAACCAGCATATAATCCGGATCAACGCCGGAATCGTCGCGGAGTATTTGCTCCATTGAATCTCGGAGAGCCACGATTTTATCGGGAGTGGATGAATAGGTCACACCGATGGTCATTTTCACCCGTCGCTTCGGCATTTTTGACCAGTTTTCGATAATTTCAGATGTCAGCAGTTTATTGGGAACGATTTTGACCGATTTGGACCATGTCCTGACCTTCGTCGAGCGAAAACCGATGGATTCCACATTTCCATCGATATCCTTGAATTGGACCCAATCACCGATCTGGAACGGTCGATCCACCAGCATAACCAGGGTGCCGAAAAGGTTTGCGAGCGTATCCTGAGCTGCCAAAGCGACAGCAAGGCCTCCGATTCCAAGACCGGTCAGGACGCTGCCGACAGAGTATCCGAGATTTTGGATAACCAGGAGTATTCCGACGGCCAGAATGGTAACTTTGACAGCCTGAGTAATCAACGGAGCGAACTGCGATGCCATTTCGCGATCGGCGCGCGAGAAAAGGCCCGTCATAAACCGGGCCAGCAGATTACTGAGTCGATACAGCATCCAGATAACGAGAACCGAAACCGCGATACGAAACGTCGAATCGACGAATGATCGGATGTTATAGGGTGCATTGGGTAGTTGCAGCATAAGAAGCGCGTAGTAAGTGCCGATGGTGATAATGATGGCACTGATCGGTTTGGAAATCGCATCTACCAGTAAATCGTCATATTGGGATGTTGTTTTTTGGGCCAGTGTTTCCATCAAGCGTCGCAAATACCGGTCGAATAGTTTGCGGACAAACAGCGTGAATAAAAGTACAAAAAACGATGCCAGAACTTTATTCCACGCTACATTACCGATGATGTTATCGATTATGACAGCCGGTTCTATCGTATTCATGACGACCCACCACGATCATCAACTGGCAGCAAATGGCTGATAGTTTTCGAACGCACGGGTGATTTCATGGATCATTCGAATGCAAGCCTGGTAATCGATCTTGGATATCACCGAATGAGGTTGATGCATATATCGGCAAGGAATGGTCAACGGATACCCAGCGACTCCAAAACCTAAAGCAAGTCGACCCAGTTCACCCGATCCGGCCCGAACCGCCATATGTTGGCTGGTAATACCCTCATCCTGAGCAATGTTCGCCATAAATCGACATAGTTCGGGATCGGGCTCATACGACGCATCCATGTGCACCAAAACAATGCCCCTACCCACCGTGGCAAAACCATCTTCTCCCGCCGCGGTCTCCTCTGCCGGACAGCACTCAACATTGACGATCAGGTCGGGAGCCAGATCGTTATCAATCATCGATCGATACAATTCAGTTACAGGCCAATTACCGGTTTCTTCTCGTGCGGTAAAAACACCAATCATCCGGGTGTCACTCGCCACCTTCCAGGTTTTCATGGCATGGACGATCGCCGAACATCCCGCCCGATCATCAAAACTCTTTCCCTTCAGTTGACTCTGACTTTCTTCCAGCGGAATCCGCGCATACGCACCATTGCTATGCCGCGGAACCATCTGCAAAGCTTCGTCCGCATCCGCTGCACCAATGTCCGCGTAGAATCGCGGATGCTTTCCGCCATCATTCCGGACAACAAGAACTCCGTTGACTCCTGTGGGTTGAAATGTGATCTGATGATTGGTCACGTTTCCCGGTATTCCGCCTGTCGGAGTCAACTCGATGTATCCATTATGCAAATACCGATACGGCCGCATGCCCAACTCATCCATATGGGCCTGAAAAACTACCGTTCGGCGAAACCCCGGCTGCGGCTTCCATTTAATGAGGTTTTTATGCCCCGTGACAATGGTCCGATACTCAGGCCCCAACTCAGATGTAATGATATCGATTACAGCATCTTCTACTGTCGAGGGTCCAAAAACTTCGGACATCTTTTTCAGAAGTTGGAATTCATCGGGCTTATGCATTACTTCCCCTTTCATAACGGTACAACCAGATTTTTCAAGACATACAGCGCTAACGTCGGATTTTCACGGAACCGCCGTAAAGAATACGCTCGCCACGCCGCTCCAAACGGTACATATATCCTCAATCGATGCCCGTCGGCCAACAGTTTCTTCCGCCAGCCGAATCCGACACCATGGAGCATTTGGAATTCATAGTCTTCCGGAGCCAGTTTTCTACGGCGGATCTCTTCCAGAGCTCCCCTTATCAAAAAAGGATCGTGTGTCGCAATAGCCGGATAGGATTTCGCATCCAGAATCATTCGCAACAATTCTAAGAATCGTTTGCGGATCAGATCGCGGCTGGAGAATGCAATATCGGAAGATTCCCGGTAAATTCCCTTGCAAATCCTGATGTTTGCCGATCCTTCATCCATTAGGTTTCGAACATCTTCCGGGCTACGCTTCAGATACGCCTGAATGACGATGCCTGTCTGCGGCAGTTCACGTCGGAGACGGCGGTACCATTCGATTGTTCGGTCGGTTGTTGTGGCATCTTCCATGTCCAGCCGGAAGAAATAACCGGATCGATTGGCGTGAATGGCGACGTTCCTGATCCGTTCAAAGGCAACGTCTGCTTTCAGTTTCAAACCCAATTGTGTCGGTTTGAGTGACACATTACCGGGTAAATTCGCTTGATTCATCGCACGGATCAGGTCGAGATAGTCTCGACATGCCGCGTCAGCACTGGTTTCGGAGTTTGTGTCCTCACCCAGAACATCCATCGTCGCGAGCATGCCATCTGCCTGAATCTCGCGCATCGCCTGCAAGGCCGCCTCATAATCAACTCCGGCGATGTATCGCCGTGCAAACCGCCAGATCAATGCATCCGGCATTTTTTCGATAAGGTCCACAATCCGATTCGTTACATACCTCATCTCGTTTCCTCCTGATACGACCGTTTATCCCAATCGGTTGGCTGCGATCCAGTGGGTGGAAAGCGGAGTTTCAATCACGAATTCGTCTGATATAATAGGTAGAAGTTACAATCTGGGCACCGGAGGTGGTTTCCATGTTGAAAGTGGTACTTGATTTCATTCTGAATGAAGACCGATTGAATCTTTTTTTTGCGACATCTGTCTGGGTGGTGCCTTTTTTGGCCATTGTAATCGGTAGCATCGTGGGTACCGTTCGACGATGCATGCGTCACAGTTTGATCTGGGCCGGTTTCTGGGGATCGACCGGAGCGCTGGTATCGGGAATGTGGTTCTTGTATAACCGTATCATGAATCACTACGGACTGGACAGCGTAAAAGCCCTGATGATCAACATGGGTATTTTCATCGGAGTGGGTCTCGCTCTCGGCGGTGCATACATGATACTCCGACGGATCGCTCCCTCTATACCCACTCGAAGATGATCGTTTATTCCCTCGGCTCATCGATCCTGTATTTAGCGGCCTTGCGTCGGAGTGTCGTCGGGCTGATACGTAATTCTTCTGCCGCTGGACGGACCCGGAAACCATGCCGTTCAAGTGCCCGGCGCACGAGCTGTTGCTCGAGAGAATCACGACGCTCCGCAAGGGGAACAACGGCACGTAAGTCTCCCGGAACATGAATACCGAGATCATGACGCTGAATCAGGCTTCCCGAAGTGAGAAACGCAGCGGATTGAATCCGATGTTTCAACTCACGCACATTCCCCGGCCAATCGTACTGGTGCATCAGTTCCCATGCATCATTCGTAAACCCTTTGATTTTTAGACTGTTTCTTTCAACAACATCGGAAAGGAAAAACTCGGCCAGAAGCTGGAGATCGTTTCCTCGCTCTTTTAATGGCGGCAAATGGATCGGAATGATTTCCAAGCGATATCTCAACGCATCCCGAAATCGACCTGTCTTGATTTCCTCGGTTAAAACCTTGTTTGTCGCAGCCAGTACGCGGACATCCGCCGCTGTTTCCTCCCGGCCGCCGATTCGACGATACTTCCGGGTTTCTAAAAAATGAAGCAATCGGTTCTGTATACGCAAAGGCATGTCGCCAATTTCATCCAGAAACAGAGTGCCACCATCGGCTTGCTCGATCATGCCGCGCCGGCTTTTCACTTCTGTCGCGACATTTTTCTCAACGCCAAAAATTTCGGCTTCAACAAGACCTTCCGGCAACGCCGCGCAATTGATTTGCTTGAGTGGCTTATCGGATCGATTGCTGGAGTAATGGATCGCTTTTGCAATGAGTTCCTTTCCGGTACCCGTATCCCCGGTAATCAAGACATCCAGATCGGTGCTGCGTAATATCTCCAGAATTTCATACACTTTCTGCATTGTTTCGCACTTGCCAACAATTTTGTGATAATCGAATTTTGATCGAACTTCTTCATGCAGCAATTTGAAACCGGTTTCCATTTCACGATTCAGCAGCAGATTTCGCCAGACTGCAGCAGTGTGCTGTGCCAGAATGGAGAAAAAATCGAGATCCCAACGATCGAATGGACGGGAAACAATCTGGCTATCGACATAAAGAACGGCATCGGTCGGTGATCCGGCTTCGCCAGTCCGGGTATGCATCGGGCAAGCCATAATGCTTTTCAAGTCCAGAGACAGAATACTGGCAGTGGTCGGCATCGACCGGCCATCAGCATTCTGAATCAGGCAGACAGGACGGCCGGATGCGAATACATCGTTCAGCACACTGTGCGATATTTCCAGGTTGATCAGCCGCTCTCCGGAAGCATCGAAAAACTCCGTGTTTCCCTCATCGTTTATTCGTGCCAGGAAACCACGGGCTGCTCCAGTGAATTCGAGAGCGCTCCGAATCAGTTCCCTGATCAACGTCGCCTCCTCCGATACGATGGATAAATCCTCGACGATTTTTACCAGCAGTCGTGTTTTTTCCCGTGCAACCAACGTCATTATGAACTCCTGACAATTCTCTATTTACAATAGATTCAATCGCTTTTTGACCATGTCCACCGGAACACGCAAGGCATGAGCCGCTCGTTCGATATCCCCCGAGCACAGCGCAATCGTATCGGTGATCGCCGCTATTTCCATCTGATCCAGAGCATCATTCAAGGCGACCGGTTTCACTTTCGCGATCGGTAGATTCATATCCTGCAATGCCAGTCGATCATGTTGGCAGAATAGTACCGCTTTCCGCATCTGATGATCCAATTCCCGGATATTCCCGGGCCAATTATACGCCGTCATGGCATCCAGTAACTCCGGTGCAAAACCGATGATCGTTTTATTGAATTCGCGATTGTACTTCTGTAGAAAGGTTCGTGCTAAAAGCAGGACATCCCCAGGACGCCGGTTCAAAGGAGGAATCTGCAGAACGACACCGCTGATGCGGTAGAAAAAATCCTCGCGCATCTTTCCTTCTTCTATCAGCTTCTGAAGATCTCTGGATGTAGTCGCAATGACGCGCACATTGATTGATACTACGCGATCCGAACCCACCGGTTCAAACTCTCGTTCCTGTAAAACACGCAGCAGTTTGGCTTGCGTATTCAACGGCACATCGCCAACTTCATCCATCAGAATCGTACCGCCATCGGCATACTCCAAAAGACCGACCCGTGATTCCACACCGGTGGCAATTCCGTCAGCGATCCCGAATAATTCGGATTCCAATAACGTCATGGGAATAGCGGAGCAATCCAGATAAACGAAGGGATGGTGTGCGCGTGGACTGATTTCATGAATCGTGCGCGCAATGAGGTCTTTACCCGTTCCTGTGTCGCCAATAATCAGCACGGGTAAATCGGCTCCAGCCACACGCTGCATTTGGATAAAGACATCCTTCATCACCGCACTTTCACCGATGATATGCTTGAACTGGGGAACGATTTCACGCCGCAACTGCTCGGACAGATCCTGGATTCGAGTCCGGATAACAAGCGATGACAAAGCAATGGTCGCGACGCTAGCCAGCGTACTAAAAATCGATTCATCCTCGATGGTAAATGCCGCAGCGCGCTTAACTCGATCAACATAGATCACGCCAAAAACCTGATCCGCTTTTTTCAAGGCGGTCATCATCACATGGCGAGTATCCGGATTGGTTTCATCGGCATTCCAAATGTATGAGAAAACCCCCTTCGATGTCGACGTTTCCCGGATCCAGCGTGCGGGAATATCGAATACCTCGGAAGCATTCGATCGATCCCGTGATCCGCAAGCGCTCCATCGATCACCATCCGGCACGAGTTGTTTCTTTACCTGCACCTGGCACCGATCAGCCTCCAGCACTTGGAGACAAGCAGAGAGGATCCGCTCGAACAGATCCTGAAGAGCTGTTGATGAATGAATCATGTACAAGGCGTCCAGCAAGTTTTGCAGCCGGTTGATTTCGTGTTCCTGTTCGGCAGCCGCCGGGTTTTGAGGAATAGCCTGCCAATCGGTGGATGCCTGCCGATCGTCGGTGACATCCTGAACGTTCATGAATTCCTGCAATTCGATCAGAGCATCGCGCCGGGACTCCGCTTTTCTATAAAGCATCTGAAGCGTAGGATCGTCCAGTGAAACGATCAGGCCAGATACAATGTGAGCTGCCGTTTTCAATTCTTCCCGCGATGGATACGGTTCGCCCGAATCCATGAATATTTTCCCGCGAACATAGTGAATTCGCCATTCCAACTCGGGTCTCTGATACGAAACGATTCCATCCATGGCCTGCGTGGTTTCCGCCAGGATTCGGTTCCGATTGGCACCGATTCGATGGTCCTCCGCAGACAGGGTCGCCCATTCGAGCGCAGCGGCCGTGCATCCGGCCGAAGCAGCGATGCGGTAAGAACCGACTGACTCTGCCTCGATACGGGCTTTCCGCAGGCTTCGCAACGCCTGTTCATTCTGCCCGAGGTTTTGCTGAACCCATCCAATTGTCAACCAGAATGGTGCTGGACCTGGAGGCCTTGGGTATTTTGCCACGACGGCAAGGATGATTTCCAATCGATCAAGGGCTTCCAGAAGACGGTCGGTTTCGATAGGAGTATTGGCCCGCAAATCCGCCTGAAACCAAAGCAACTCGGCGGTCGATTGCAGGTATTTCAACCCGGAATGTTGGATGGATGTGCAGATCGCGCCCACGTCGTCGAGATATGTTTTCGCTGAACGATAGTCGCCGACTTCGATCAGAGATTCGGCTAAAGCCAATCGTGCCCTCAGCTTGGGGACAGTAAAATCCGCTTCATCGGCTTCCCTGACATGGCGGTGCAGATTCCGAATGCCGGTACCACACATGCCCATTCGGAAATCATCGAGCGCTTCAAGGATTTCAGCGATTTTCAGAGCGGCCCATCCACCCCATCGGGGTGCATCCGCGCGCACCCGTTCGGTGTACTCCCGGATCCCGCCTTGATCCATATCGGACCGCATTTTTGCAATCGCTAAAGCGCTTTTACACTTAATGTCGGGAGAGACGGATTTAAGGGACAGGATATCGAGGTATTGCTGTTCAGCAGTTCTGCAATCTCCGATGTCACGAAGCATGGCAGCCAAGTTGAACAGAATTTCCGGATAGACCTCGGAGTGAGGATCGATGGTTGCGATGATTTTATCCAGGTCTTTTTTCGCTTTGGAGGTATGACCGAGGGACTGGTTCATAAATGCGCGCAGAACATGATGCTCGGTCCATTCCCTTGACCCCACTTTCAACCGCTGTTTTTTTGCAAAGGCTGTCAGGGAGCGGTTTGCGGCTTCGTATTCACCGAGTGTCCAGAGCAATCGGATGCGTTTTGTTTCGCATCCTGCGGCCAGCGTCGGAGACAGTGCCTCGGATTCGAGGCATGTCAGAAGACTCGCGGCATCATTGGTTTCACCAGAAACGAGTTTGGATTCGATTTGTTCGAGCAGATCATGTTGCGCTTGAATATCCATAATTCATTGTTTACCGGACCAGGATTCGTACTGTCAGGGGCAAGTCTATCACAGATTGAATGATTTGTTTATCGGAAGCTGAGCGGGTCGTCGATTATGACCGGCGCGCGTTTTGTGAACTGATAGTTCATAAAGTCGGAATAACTACCGGATTCTTTAATGGCGATGACGGCCCATATGTAAGAACCGCTTCCGAGTTGGCGCCATTGACTGGAGCTGAGTTGGATGGAATTCAGCTCAGATTCGACATACATCGTTACCATGTTGATGAACAAACCGGCTGACGGCTCAAATTTTGCGATCCCGAACAAGTAACTTTGAGCGTTTGAATACCTGTCCCAGGAAAAGGATGGTGATTCGCCGTAAGCATTAAAAGTGCTGAAGTTCGAGGGAGTCCGCAGGACGACGGCGTCGGGTGGAGCAAGAATAAAAGAAGACCATTCAGAGAATGGAGTTTCCAGGTTACCCCCCGGATAGTCGATAACCGCAATCGACCATTCGACGAATGCGCTTTCAGAAAACTGATTCCAGTATTCGAATCCCAGCGCATAGTTGAATCCTTTGAGTTTTCCGCTAATCCAATAGTTATCTGGCCCCAGATCAATGATCGCATGAACGGGGCGGCCGTCTGGACGAATCCGCAACCGATAGCTTTCATTAGACTCCGCTGTACTCCAGATAAAGCGGAGTTGCCCATTTTCCCACTGGTAATTCAGCAAAGCTCCAGGAGACGGGTGATGCAGTGCGGGTGGATCCTTGGTTGGATCGCACGTTTGAAATTCCCAAACCTGGGTTCCGATATTGCCTTCGGTGTCAGCGGCTGTGACTCGGACCTGTACCCACCGGCTGTGAGGAAACGGAGATTCCGGTACATGATAAATCTCGATTCGGTCAGGCATGATCGAATACGTATATCCAACCTGGACACCATCAATGAAGAAAAGAATCGAACTCAAATCGATTTCTGATTCGAGATCGTATGTCCAGAAGCCAATCACGGGATGACACAGGTTTCCAACACTGTTTTCCGGTGGTGTCAGGTGATCAATAATCGGTGGATTCGTATCAGGTTGTCGGGTCGTGAAAAAGTCAAAATGATACGGTTCCATTGTGTTTCCCGCATTGTCTTTTGCTTCCACCTCTGCATGAATCCACGTATACGGAGGGAAAGACTGCGGATTTGCGGAATACACCCAAACCCTGTTGTTTCCGATATCTCTGACAATCACCGGAATCAGTTCCCCTTGCACCCATACGTGAACCGAATCCGGATTGACACCTGAAACCGATTTCTCACCTTCGACCGGTGGATCAAATATCCAAACCTGGAGAGTCACAATGACCGGGACTTCCATCATTCCGTCACAAGGTTCCGTTTTATCAATCGTGGGTGGAACCTTATCATCAGCCATCATGCTAACCGGAGAAATCAACCCCCCAGTAAAAAACATGATGAGGAATAAGTATGTGACGAAGCGTTCCACTCGACGGCCTCCCCTGCTTCTTTATTATTCGTTGGCCACCGGAACATGTCAAATTAAAAAACACACGCTACGCGTTTTTCTCCTGCCACTCAGATAAGTATCCACATAGCAACGGTGATTTCCGACCATTTCTTATAACTTTGTAAATCTCTGGATCATAAATTGGCTGAACGAGCCATCCGGGAGTTTGCCAAACACTGTCCACGCCCAGTCACCATCCGCGAATCCCTTCCATGAATTGTCGTCCAGCGGAATCGTGCGAACGAATACCGGTGTTTCAAAAATATGGATGTCTCCGGAATATCCACCGGATTCATCGAGTCGCGCGAAAACCACCAGGTATCCATCGAGCGCAAAGTCCAGGGATTTCCATTCGAATACCGGAGGATAGACCGGATCAAGCAGGGCATTGTGGTACGGTCGTGCTAAAATCGGAACGTTTTCAGGGACATACATGACCCTTCGGACAGCCGAATAGGCTTTCAGAAGCGATCCACCGATCCGGTCTACCGGCGCAACCCGCCAGGCAAGCTCTCCAAGCATCGCCATCTGTTCCCAATCATCAAGAGAAATACCGGACGCTGAAAAAGAGACGGTCTGGAATGATGACTCAAGTTCCGGCGTGGAAATATCCATCGTGCCTGATTGACCGTTTCCAAGAATAAACTCCATCCGGAAATGGTCGTACGGATCCATACTCACCCAGGTGAAACGCAACTCTCCACCCTCCACCGAATGAGCGAGAGAGCGGTGATCTTCAGGATATGTGCCGATGATCGGTCGATCCTGCGCAACAGAACTCACAAAAAACGACCATTCTTCACGCATCAGGTTCGGTTCGGCAGCCAAATCATAGGCTTCCACAGTCACCGTGATCAGATCCTGCTTCTCCTGCTCCCCTAAAATCAAGGTAATCTGAATTCCGCGATTACCATAGGACGGCTCAATGATCGGCTTCACCCGTGGCGGCGATCCATTGATTTGGACCTGTATCCGATCATCATTCGAATCAACCCCTGATTCATCATCCAATACCCCGGTGCGTATGAAAAACCAATTTTCCGCAATAGATCCAGGTTCGGGGATCGGATTGACCAAATACGGCGGCAGAATGTCCTTACCGGCCACCCCAGGACCCATCATCAGTCCCATAGAGGAGACTACGAGAAACCAGAGAAATATCGAAGATGAGAAAGTATTTTGTCGCTTCATCGCTTTCTGTTTCATCATCGGAAACCTCCGGTTATTTTCGTTTGCAATATTTGTGCCGTTACACCTGGATTTAATCTGAATTTATCTTTTATTTGTCAGTGAAGCAAGGATGTCCCGGCATTCCTGTGCATCATCACTCATGCCAACCATCTCGAGCACATCGACCGCTTCCGTCAACGCATCCCGCGCATCGTCCAGTCGTTCCATTCCCTGGTATGCGGAAGCCAGTTGCCATAAACAGTGGCCGATATCCTGCAAGTCCTGCATCTTCCGACGAATTGTCAGCGATTCCTGCAACACTGCGACAGCCCGTTCGAACCGCTGCATTTCGATGCAGACTCCACCGATATTATAGAGACAATACGCGAGACCCAGGGAATCACCCATTGAACGGAACAAGCTGGCTCCCTGTTCAAATTCTTCAAGTGATTGATTAAGTAAACCCTTTGAATAGTATATATTCGCTATATTATTTGAGATATACGCTATACCCTTTTCATCATTTAATAATCGCTTGATAACCAGAGATTTACCGAAATAATCCAACGCTTCATCCGGATCACTACACTGTTGAGCAATCACCCCGAGTGCATTCAAACAATCAGCGACACCCGCCCGGTCACCCATCGCATCCCGCAGTTCAAGCGACTCAATGAAATACTTCCGGGATTCATCCATCTTTCGCTGATAGAACAGAATCTGCCCAATGAAACGAAGCGCATCACCCTCCAATTGTCGCTTTCCAGAATCCCGCGCCATGGCCAGCATGTGCTGAAATGCATCGAACGCCGCTCCATAATCACCCGTCCTACCATATATGTTCCCCTTCGTTCGGTATGCCTCGAGCCGTTTCGTCTGTAATGAATCCAGAGCTAAGCGACGCGCATTTTTTGCACTTTCTTCCAGGATCCCATGATTTCGACCATCAAAGCGGATATGCCAGTCCTCCGGCCCCGGAATCACATCCGGTGCATCACGGATAACATTCCCCGCATTTTCGATCAGCCGATCAAGCAAGCTCATGGCGCGTTCGTTGTCGAACCGGTCATGGGCCGCTTCCGCAGCTTTCATGATTTCGTCTAAACCGATCAAAGCATTATCGGAAACACTGATATGTTCAGCATAATCCGCCAAGTCGATACCGCCGTTTTTCTGTAAATTTTCTGCAATTTTGCGGTGCAAATACCGACGATGGAATGGAGAAAGCGTATCCAGTACATGGTGTCGCGTGCGGATATCGATAAACCGGTATGCCAATTCACCCTCTTCACTGACTTCTTCGATCCAATCCGTTCGGATCAGGCGATCGATGACCTCCAGAATCAGGTTCTCCCGGGCAGCGAAAATACGTGCCAAAAGGCTGAACCCCATGGGTCGGGCGAATACGGAAAGAAGTCGTATCACCTCACGGTCCAGTCGGTCTTCCATGGGAATCGTTCGTTTCCCGGAAGGCGCGCGTAGTATCGATGCTGCGGTCTCGGGATCAGCCAGACACCCTTCCTTACGCACAGCCGGTGGTAACAGAAACCATTTGGAGTCACGCTGTTTCAGGAGTCCTTCCTGAAACCAGAAGTCCAAAAAACGCGAAGTATTGCCCAACATCCGCTCCGCAAGATCGAGAAGACGCCTGGCAACTTCCGGAACGATGGCTCCCACTGTTGCCGTGCGCTGATCGACCAGTTCGATAACCATGTCAACCGTTGCAGGAAGCCATTTCAGTTGATTCATGCGATTCCGGAGATCACTGGTGCCGGGAAGTCCGGCGGCAACGATCCGGAGATCAGGAAGGTCGGTCATTCGGATGACGATGCGTTCGGAAACCGGGTCGAGTTCGTCGATATTGTCGATGGCGACAAGCAGAGGTCGTTCCGTTGTTTTTCGAACCAGGATTCCAATCACCGCTTCCACAAACCGGTCCCGTATTTTTTCAGGTGAATCTCCGACCACCTTCTGTTGACTGTCGAGAAAAGAACGGAGAAACCGCTGATCACCGGTGTCCACAGTCGGAGCCCGAACCTCTGCAACGGAATCGAGTAGTCTCAGAACCCATGCCCGAAGACTGTCATGGTTTCCATCGATTGGCATCATGTTAAACTGGGTACATGCCGGATGATTGACCGTTTCGTTCAAAAAGCGAGACCGACCGCCTCCGTGAGGAGCATCAAACAGGATATGTCGTCCCGCATTGAGCGCATCTACCGCACATTGCACCAGGTCCCCGGATTCGATCCATGTACTATCGAGAAGACCCCAGCCAGTATCCTTGTTTTCGGCAGATTCACGCGCCGAACCGGATAGATCGACGATACGAGCAAGGTCCACGGCTGCTTGCCCGGCCGATTGATACCGCTCCGTAATCCTGGCATGCATCAGCCGGGCAACAAAAAATTCCCACCCGGAACCCATCGCCGGATTCATCACTCCCAACCGGTTATACCGGGCACAAAGCTGCCGGTCGATCAGATCCTGCCAGTCCGTATACCCATGAAACGGATGAATACCCGTTATGATCTCATACAAACAGACCCCCAGCGAATACAGATCGTTTCGGGGATCAATTTGCCGTCTCAAGACCATTTCCGGAGCCTGATACCCTGCCGTTCCAGCCTGGCCGTCAGAATCGGACGAGACCGGATTCCACGCCATTCCGAAATCAAGCAGCTTGACATCACCCTCTTCTGTGATTGCCAGGTTGGCCGGCTTGAT